>NZ_OZ038525.1:2482500-2782500 GCF_964036645.1 Tenacibaculum sp. 190524A02b
TATCACAAAGTAATCAATATATAGTTGTTGAAAACATTGTTGCTGACATACTTTCTTTATTAAGCAATAGCACTCCAAAAAAGGAAGTTATTAACTTTTTATTCAATCAAATAAATATTCCTTATCAACAAGCCGAAAACTTTGTGTCTGATATTGAAAATCTACTTAACCACCCAAAAAACGAGGAACAACAAAAACAGACTTCTGAACTACCTAAAAGTTTTGAGCAAACCAAATACTATAAGATTAATGAATTTGTTTTTTTTATTCAATTCTCATCTGAATATGAGCTTTCATTAATTCATCCAAAATTTGCCCACCTAGAAATTAATCAACAAGAAAAATTTGATTTTAATTATCAAGTTTTTTCAAAAGGCAATACTATTTATTTTTATGTAAATAATGAGTTCATTAACTCATGGAATAAAACTGAAAGCCATTATTTTCAAGGAAAGTTCTCTATGAAAATAATTGAACACACACATCAAAACCCAGAAGATAAATGGATGGGTATTTTTCATGCATCAGCAGTTAGTGATAATAATAAATCTATGCTTTTTTTAGGAGATTCTGGTAACGGAAAAAGTACTTCTTTGGCTTTATTACAAGCAAATGGTTTTACTTGTTTAGCTGATGATTTTGTTCCTGTTTTAGCCAAAACTAATGAAGTGTATAGTTTTCCTTCTGCTATTTCTATCAAAAAAAATAGTGTTCCTGTTTTACTTTCTATGTACCCTGAGCTAGCTACAACTGCTGAATATCATTTTAAAGCTTTAAATAAAATTGTAAGATATTTACCTCCAAAAAATAACAATTATAGTCAGCATAAAAAATGTACTTCACTTGTGTTCATAAAATATGTACCAGAAAGTGATATACAAATTAACCAAATCTCTAGTTTAAACGCTTTTGAAAAATTAGTTCCTGATTCATGGTTATCACCCCATGCTGAAAATGCAAAAGCTTTTTTAGATTGGTTTGAGAACTTAACCTGTTATAAGTTAACTTACTCTGATAATAAAAAAATGATTGACACTGTTAATAAACTTTTTTCAGATGAATTATAAAGAAACTTTATTTTTTGTAGCTAAATGTTTAACGATTTCTCATGAAGAAGAGAATAAAAAACTAGTTGAAGAAAAAATCGTTTCTGGAAGTGTTAATTGGGATAATGTAGTTAAACTGAGTACTTCTCATTTTGTTTTTCCTGCTTTGTACTGTAATTTAAAACGTGCTGATTTCTTACAGTATTTGCCAAACGATTTAGTTGAATATATGCAGCATATTACCCAACTAAACAGAGAGCGAAATGAACAAATAATTGAACAAGCCAAAGAGATTAATCAACTTCTTTTAGACAACGGCATTACTCCTATTTTCTTAAAAGGTACTGGAAATTTACTTGAAGGATTGTATGAAGATATTGCTGAACGTATGGTTGGAGATATTGATTTCATCATACATAAAAGTGATTATCTTCAAACTATTAAACTATTAAAATCAAAAAATTACTCATATGTTGCTAATTTAAAATACAACTTCCCTTCTTTTAAACATTATCCAAGAATTCAAAATGAGCAAAAAATAGCAGCCGTAGAAATTCATAAACAAATAACCATTGAAAAATATGCTAATGAATTTAATTTTGATTTTGTTGTTAAAGATAAACAGGTTATCAATGGAGTAAATGTTTTAAGTTATCAACATCAACTCTGCTTATCTATAATAGCTAAACAAATTAATGATGATGGTATCTATTTTAAAGATATTTCCTTGCGAAATGCATACGATGTTTTTTTACTTTCTAAAAAAACATCAGCTAAGAATAGTTTTGATAAACTAAACAAATTAAAAAAACCTTTAAACTCCTTTTTAGCTTCTTGTCATTTCGTATTTGGTGAAATAGAATCTCTTGACTATAAAGACTGTAAGGATACTCAATCTTACTTATCTTTTTTTAAAAGATTATTAAATGACAGTCAATTACAGAAAAAACATTTTTCTAAACAAAAAAAATACATCTATCTAAAAAGTAGATTAAATATTATTTACAAATCCATATTTGACAAAGATCATAGGTTTTGGCTAATTAAAAGACTAACTGACAACGAGTTAAAAAAACAATTAAAAAACTTAAACTAACTCCTTAACCTCATCAAAATTCAACCCTCCATAATTACCAGAACTCATTAATAAAAGAGATTTATTTTTTAACTCCTCATTAAACAAAAAATCTTTAAATTCTTGGGGGTTTGTATATATAATTAAATCCTCTCGTTCAAAAGCTAGTGCTATTTGCTCTTTAGTTATGGTATCCAGTCGTTTTATTTTTACAGCTTCAGGTGAATAAAACACTACTGCTTTATCTGCGTTTTCTAGTGCTCCTTTGTATTCAGCCAAAAACTCAGCATTCAAACTGCTATAAGTATGCAATTCTAAACAGGCTAATAACTCTCTATTCTCATATTGTTTTTTTACAGCTTTTGTAGTTGCTTTTACCTTACTAGGGCTGTGTGCAAAATCTTTAAAAACAACAGTGGTATTATTTTCTGCTATTTTTTCTAAACGCTTACTTGCCCCTTTAAAACTGGCAATGGCTTCATAAAAATCATCTTCATCTATTCCCATGTGTTGACAAATCCATTTAGCGCCTGCAAGGTTTTGTAAATTATGAGTTCCAAAAACTTCTAAAGGCATTTCTCCATCAGGTGTATCAATATAGGTAACACCATCCTCAACAAAATTCTTTGGTGTTGTATAAGGGTATTTTTTTATAGCATGCTCAGAAGCTTCCACTACATTTCTTACTTCCTGATCTTCTTCATTGTAAACCATAATCCCTCCATTAGTCAAAGAATCTGTAAAAATTGAAAATTGCTCTATATAATTTTCATAAGTTGGAAATACATTTATATGATCCCATGCTATCCCACTAATCAGAGCTATATTAGGTTTATATAAATGAAATTTAGGCCTTAAATCAATTGGTGAACTTAAATACTCATCCCCTTCTAAAACCATAAATTCATTTTCTTCAGTTAAATGAACCATCGTATCGAAACCTTCTAGCTGAGCTCCAACCATATAATCTACTTCTACATTATGATAATTCAACACATGTAAAATCATAGAAGTAATGGTAGTTTTACCATGTGATCCACCAATAACTACACGTGTTTTATTTTTAGCTTGCTCGTATAAAAACTCAGGATAAGAATAGATTTTTACACCTAACTCTTGAGCTCTAAGTAATTCTTCATTATCTTTCTTAGCATGCATTCCTAATATCACAGCGTCTAAATTAGAAGAAATTTTTTCAGAAAACCATCCAAATTCATTGGGTAACAACCCATATTGCTTCAAGCGTGACTTTGAAGGATCGTGAATAACATCATCACTTCCTGTTACTTGATACCCTTCCTTATGTAATGCTATTGCTAAATTGTGCATTGCACTTCCTCCTATGGCTATAAAATGTATTTTCATATGTATAAAACTCTATACGCTTTGAGCTGTTAATGTTCCTTAAAAACAGATATATGTAATTATAAACTTCTTTTTCGGGGTAAAGATAAGGGTTGATTCAATATTTATGAACCAACATTTGAAAATTTACTATTTTTTATGTTTTTTTGCCGATTGAAAAATGAAGTTAAATAATTGCTACCAATCATATTACTATGCAAAAAACAATAACAAATTATATTCTAACAATTACTCTAATTTTGTTTAACTGCCAGATGGCTTTCTCTCAATGCGCAGGGATTGACAATACTGTAATTATCTGTAACAAAGAGTTGAATGAAAACTATAAAAGTTTTGATCTTTTTAATATCTTAAATGGTTCTCCAGAAACGGGTGGTGTTTGGTCTGCCAATAACCCTATAAATGAACCTGCTTTAGATAATCTTAATGGACTAGTAAACTTATGGAGAATTAATCGTTTTGGAGAACATAAGTTTACTTATACCAATACTAGTTGTAATGAAACTTCAGAGATTACTATTTTTTTAGGTGGATACCCAGGTGAAGATAACGTTGATGGTGGCGCAAACGCTTGTAGTGATGATACCACTGTGGATTTATTTACTTTTTTAGATAATGACTTGACTGATATTAGTGCTGATTTGAATGGTACATGGGAAATTCTTCCTCCTAAATCAACGGCCTTATTAAATGAGAATATTTTTAATGCTCAAGCTGCTGGTGTAGGAACTTATAGCTTCACCTACACAGTTGATGAAGTAGAAACATGTACTTCTAGAATAGCAAACGTTGTCTTGGAAGTTCACAGAGCTCCTGAATCTGGAAAATCTACCGATATTATTATCTGTGATACCGATGATTTATCTCCTTATACTAATGTTAACTTATTTGAACAAATTTCTGGATACGATCCTAATGGAATATGGATTGATGTTGACAGTACCAATCAAATAACTTTTCCTACGGATCATATTATAAATATTCAAGAAATCTATGATAATTTTGGTTCTGGTCAATATAATTTTGAATACACTGTGTACCCCACACATGGAGTATGTCCTGAAAGCGTTACAAGAGTTACTGTAAAACTTCCTCAAATATCAGGTAAATTTTTAACCACTAATCAATGTTTAAATAATGATGGCATTGATATAGATATTATTCATAGTAACCCAAGTAACTTAAATATGTCTTATGATTTAACCTATGAAATTGTTAATAATCATACTAATCAAATTATCTATACAGGTACCTACACTGATATTAAAGTAATAAAGGATACTAACGCTCCTGACGGACCTTTAATAACCTTACCAAGTAATATTTTTACTGCTGGAAACTATACAATACGTACTTCTAATATTTCTAATTTAAAAGGATTAATTTGCAACTCTTACACCGTAACAGAAGACACTTTTACAATATTAAATGCAAATATGAGTATTGAAGATAAGTGTTATGAAACTGACCTTATCAATGCTACTATATCTGATTTAATTGATAACTCAGGAAATCCATCTAATGATACTGTAAGTATTAGTTATTTAATAACTGATACTACTTCCAAGGAACAAATTGTTTTTAATAACCAAAGTGTTTCATTTACAGATGGACAAGCGAATCTTTCAATTAATATTTCCGCTTTTACTGAACAAAATTCTGATTATAATATTGCTATTTCTTCAGCATCAGATCCAAATTTACAATGTATTAATCTTGATTTCAGTGTAAATAGAGTTCCTGAAGATATTAAACTTGACCTTCAAGTGGACAATACTTGTAATGCTACTGATATGAAGGTTATTATTGATGCTCCACAACTTACTAACGGAACTTATGTTGTAAGTTATGAAGTAACAGAAATTGGCAATCCAACAAAACTAATAGAAAACACGATAACATTTACAGGAGGGCAAGCAAATTACAATGTAGATATTACTAATTTAAATGAAGGAGCGTATAATGTAATACTTAAAAGTACCCAAAACGACATGCATCCTTGTAGAACTCAATTCGATTTTGAAATTCAAAAAAACTTTTCAATTGGTGGAATTCCTGATGCTCCTGAAATAGAAAATGAAACTATATTTTGTTTACCCGACTTCTTACCTAATGTTCCAACATTAGCTGATATAACATCTACAAGTCCGCATACATTAAAATGGTATGCTGATGAAACTATCACTACAGAGCTTCCCATGAATACAGTATTGGTAAATGGTGAAACTTACTTTGCAAGCGCTACCAATACAAATAGTAATTGTGAGAGTGAAAATAGAAATCAAACAACAGTAATTTTACTTTCACCACAACCTGTAACTTCCACTAATACCAATCCTATATTTTGTGGTATTACTAACCCAACTATTACTAACTTAGAAGCAATAGCAAACACTGGAAATTTAGTCTGGTATGATTCAGCTACTGGAGGCAATTTATTAACTAATGACACACCATTAACTAACACCTCCATTTATTATGCTACCGAAAGTATTCAAGGATGTGAATACCCTAACAGATTAGCTTTTAATGTTACTGTTATTTCTCCTCCTACTCCTGTATTAGAAGGCACAACACTTTTATGCGCTTTAGCTAATACTACCTTATTAGATTTTGAAAGCTCTTTTACTTTAAATACTAATTTTGACCTTGTTTGGTATGATAGTATTGATAATGAAATTCCTTTAGATGAATCTGACTTATTGGAAGAAGATATTACTTACTATGTTGTTTATAAAGATTCAAATACTGGTTGTGAAGGTAATCGACTGCCTATTACAGTTACTTTGAATAATTGTAATCCTGAAGATTATGATTTCTTTATCCCTGATGGTTTTTCTCCTAATAATGACGGTACAAATGACCAATATTATATTCCTAATATAGAATATTTTTATCCTGATTATCAATTAGAAATTTTCAACAGGTATGGACAATCTTTATTTAAAGGAGATATAAACACCCCAAAATGGAACGGGCAAAATAGTGCTTCAGGGAATGATGTAACCAATGGTGTTTATTTCTATATTCTACAATATAACAAAGATAATTTAGCTCCGAAACAAGGAAGGATATACTTAAGTAAATAAAAATTCATGAAAAAAATAAGTCTCATTTTAACTCTTATAGGCTCAATCTTGACCATATCGGCTCAACAAGATCCACAGTACACGCAATACATGTACAATCAAAATGTTATAAATCCTGCATACGTAACTAATGAATTAGGAATTGTAAATTTTGGTTTTATGCATAGAACACAATGGACAAATGCAGTTGGAGCACCAAAAACATATACCTTTTTTGCTCATACTCCTATCACTAAAAAATTTGAAATAGGACTTTCTTTAATAACCGATAATATTGGAGATGGTGCATTAAAAGAAAATAATGTGTATGCTGACTTTGCTTATATTTTACAATTTAACGAAGACCATAAACTTTCTTTAGGTTTAAAAGCTGGGGTAACTAGTTTAGCAACTAATTTTACCAACTTTAGGTTTCCTGATGATGATATTATTACGGGATTTACTACTAACGATATTGCTTTTGACAATCAAAATACTACTGTGCCGAATTTTGGAATTGGCGCTTTTTATTTTACAGATAATTATTATGTTGGTATTTCTGCCCCCAACTTATTAAATTCAAAACACTTAGAAGACAAAAACGGACTTAAAAGCATTGGTGGAGAAGAAATTCACTTTTTTATGAATGCAGGATATGTTTTTAAATTAAGTGATGTAGTAAAACTAAAACCTTCTATGCTTTTAAAGGCAGTAAAAGGCTCTCCTTTAGTATTAGATACTTCTATAAATGTGTTATTCAATGAACGATTTGAAGGTGGTTTATCCTACAGGATTAATGATTCTGCTAGTGCAATGTTTAATGTTAGAGCTACCGATTTTTTACGAATTGGTTATGCTTTTGATTATACTACCAGTAATCTTAGTAACTTTAACTCTGGTACTCACGAAGTATTTGTTTTATTTGACTTTGATTTATTAGGATTGAAAAAAGGATATGATAAATCTCCACGATTTTTTTAAAAAATACAGCATGAAAAAAACAATTTTTATACTCATTACATTTCTTTTTGTTCAGCATACAAATGCACAAATTAATAGAGACTTAAAAAGAGCTAACAAACTTTTTGAAAGAACTTTTTACTATAGCGCTATTCCTTTGTATGAAAAAGCTATAAAAAACAACAAAACTTTTAAAGCAGTAAAAAATTTAGCGGACGCTTATTACTTTACAAATAACTTTGATAAAGCAGCTATTCACTATAAATACCTAATTAAATACTACAAGTCTCTTATTAAGGAAACACATTATGTACGATATGCAACTGTATTAAAAGCACAAGGAAAATATAACAACGCCTATAACTTATTACGTCGTTACTATAAAAAGAATGATACTAAGAAGTTAGAAGAGTTAAACCGTTCAGAAAAATATTTAGACAATATTAGAGCTATTGGCAATAGATATACCATTAAAAACTTGTCTTTAAATACTTCTTCTTCTGAATTTGGAGCCATAGAGAAAAATGGAAAAATAATTTTTGCAGCTCCTAAAAAGCAAGCTGATAACTTAGCAAAACGTTTTGGGTGGACTGGAAATCACTATCTTGATTTATATGAAATAAACGCTAATGAAATTCATCTAGGCGATAGCATTGCATATCCGTTTTCTAATGCAATTAACACCAAACTACATGAGTCTAATATTATTTTTACCAAAGATGGAAAAACAGCGTATTTCACTAGAAATAATTTTATAAAAGGTAAACGTAAAAAGGACAACAAAAAAGTTACCCATGTTCAAATTTTTAAAGCACAATTTATTGATGGTTCATGGAAAAATATCACATCACTCCCTTTTAATGACAACTCATTCTCTACAGAGCATCCAGCATTAAGTAAAGATGAAAAAACCTTATATTTTGCTTCTGATATGGTAGGTGGTTTTGGCTCTTTTGATTTGTATGCTGTTAGTATTAATTCTGATGGTAGTTATGGAACTCCTAGAAATTTAGGCTCAAAAATAAATACAGATAAAAAAGAACAGTTTCCTTTTGTTAGTGATGATGACAAATTATATTTTGCTTCTAATGGGCATCCAAGTTTTGGTTCTTTAGATATTTTTGTTAGTACTATTTCTAATGATTCGTTTTCTAAACCTGACAATGTAGGTTTCCCTGTAAACTCTGGTCATGATGACTTTTCATTTTTTATTAACTCCGCAACTAAAGAAGGTTTTTTCTCTTCTAACAGACCAGAAGGAAAAGGCGGAGATGATATTTATAAAATTGTGGAGCAAAAACCTTTAATTATTGAAGATTGTTATCAATTTATTTCTGGAATTATTACAGACATTGATACGCGAGAAATATTAGCCAATGCTACTATTAAGCTAACGAATCAAGACACTAAAAAAGCCACTTCTGTTCAAACAGATACTAATGGAAAATTTGGTTTTAAGGTAGCTTGTAAAACTGAATACCTTATTAAAGCTTCTAAAGAAGGTTATGAAAGCAAACAGAAAACATTGTTACTTTTAAAAGAACGTAAAAAGAATAACGATGCTTCTATGGCATTAAAATCTTTAGAGCAAATAGATAGGGAGTTTAAAGAACAATTAGCTTTAAAAAAGAAAAAACAAGAAGCACTTAGAAAAAAATTAGCTTTGCAACTTGACTTAGATAAAAAGAAAAAAACAGAAGAAGCTATTGATAAAGAAAAAGATATTGTAAAAGATAAAGGTCAAATAATTGTTAAGACTGACGAAATAAATTTTGACTATAATTTATGGTATTTAAGACGTGATGCTAAAAAAGCCATAGACAAAGTAATTGGATTGATGAAAAAGTATCCAGACATGATTGTTGAAATTGGTACACATTCAGATATCCGAGGTAATAACAGATACAATCTTGAACTTTCTCAAAAAAGAGCCAATTCTGCAAGAACCTATTTTATGGAACAGGGTATTGAACCTGATAGAATAAGTGCTATTGGTTATGGTGAAAACAAACCAATTATTAAATGTAAAACAGAGGAGTCTTGTTCAGAAGAACAACACGAATTAAACCGACGTTGTGAATTTATAGTAAAAAAAATATATTAAAATTAAATAAACGAGCCAATTGGCTCGTTTATTGTTTTATAGATATTAAGTGAAACCTATACCTTTTTTTACTTTAAACTGGTATTAGTATCTTTAACCTAACTAGACCAATCATTTTGTTTACTCAGTTAAAGTAGTAGTTCACTAAATTTTAATTGATAAACTAACTAATAATTCAGTGCTTTATAAAGCATAAAGTAGATAAGTTATGAGAAAACTGACACCCTTTTTACTAATGATATTTTTATTTTCAACCACTTGTAAATCTCAAGAAAATTATAGCGAGTTATGGAACAAGGTTCATCAATTTGAAATAGACAACCTTCCAAAATCTGCGTTGAAAATTGTTGATGAAATTTATAATAAAGCACAAAAAAGTAACAACTCACCTCAACTTGTTAAGTCACTATTTTATAAAAGTAAGTTTTCATTAACGTTAGAAGAAGATGCTCAACTAAAAGTAATAAAACACTATCAAAAGCATATTGCTAATTCAAAAACACCAACTAAAAATATACTAGAAAATATACTGGCTAATTTATACTGGCAATACTTTACTGAAAATAGATGGAAATTTTACAACCGAACGCAAACCAACAAAAAAGTTGATAAAAACGATTTTAGAACTTGGGATTTGACCACGCTTTTTAATGAAATACATGTACATTACCAAAACTCATTACAAAATACCAAACAGCTACAAAAAATAAGTATTCGTGAATTTGCAGATATTCTACAACTTTCAAAAGATGCTTTAAAATATCATCCTACTTTATTTGACTTTCTAGCGCAAAACACCCTTAGTTTTTACACCACTAATGAAACAAACATTACCAAACCTGCGTATCAATTTAAACTAAACAATCCAGCATATTTAGCAGCTATTGAAACGTTCTCTAAACTAAATATTACCACTAAAGACCAAACCTCTTTACAATTTAATGCTTTAAAAGTATATCAACAACTTTTACAATTTCATCTTCGTTCAAAAAATATAGATGCATTAACCAATATTGATTTACAACGTTTACAATTTGTCAATAAAAATGGAACCTTTAGTAATAAACAATCCTTATTATTAGAGGCTTTAGAAAAAGCTAAAAACAACTATAAAAAACACGAAGCATCTGGGTTATATGCCTATGAAATAGCCAAAATATATAATGAACAGGCAAATACCTACAAGGCTATTAAAAATGAAGTTCATCAATTTAAAAACAAAGAAGCTTTAACCATCTGTAATACGGTTATTAAACAATTTCCTAAAAGTTTAGGCGCTAAAAAATGCACCAGTTTAAAGAATCAAATTACAACACCTACTTTAAACATTACCTCTGAAAAGCACTTACCTATAAATCAATATTCAAGAGCTTTAGTTTCTTATAAAAACTTAAATAACCTGTACTTTTCTTTGTATAAAGTCACGCCATCTCAAATTGAAGAATTAGACAAATTATATACAGAAGAAAAACGTATTAATTTTATTCAAAAATTAACAAAATTAGAAAACTGGGAAAATAACTTAAAGAATGAAGGCGATTATCAAGTTCATACTACAGAAGTTGTTATTCCTAAATTAAAAACAGGGAATTACTTAGTTGTTGCCACTACTAATAAAGATTTTTCCAAAGAAACAACTTTGGCTTTTGATGCTATTCAAATAACCAACATTGCTTTTATTACCAATCATAAAAACACCAATAATTACCAAGTTGTAGATAGAAATACAGGAAAACCTTTAGCGGGTGCAAAAGTACACCTTAGTAATACTCCTAGACGCTACGGTAAAAAGCTAGACAAACATTTTACCACCAATAAAAATGGTGAATTTACTTTTACACCTAACAAACAATATTATTCAGGCGTTGAAGCAAAAATTACACATAATAAAGAAACGGCTATTTTTAAACGTTTTTATATAAACCCTAGATATAAAAATCATCATAACGAGCCAAAAGCACGTATTGAAACGTTTGTTTTTACTGATAGAAGCATTTACAGACCTGGACAAACCATCCATTTTAAAGGAATTGCCATGAAAGCTCTTAAAAACAAATCAAATGTTGTTACTAATGAAACCGCTTACATTACATTGAAAGATGTAAATCATCAAATAATAAAAGAATTAAAATTAACTACTAATGAATTTGGTTCTTTCTCATCTACCTTTACCATTCCTAGTAATACGTTAACTGGGCAATTTTTAATAGAAACTGCTGTAAGTAGTGGTAGAAACTACACGTATATATCTGTTGAAGAATACAAAAGACCAAAATTTGCAACCAGCTTTAAACCCATTACCGATGCTATACAGGTAAATGACCAAGTAAAAGTTACGGGTACTGCCAATTCGTTTTCTGGAATCAATATTACAGATGCAAAAGTTGTTTATAGAGTACATCGTAAAATAGAATATCCAAGATGGTGGTATTGGTACAGACCTCATTTTGTATCCGAGCCACAAGAAATTAAACAAGGAGAAACCACAACCAATGATTCTGGAGTTTTTGAAATTGACTTTAAAGCACTGCCTGATGAAAGTGTTGCTAAAAAAGACTTGCCTGTTTTTACTTATGAAGTTACTGCTGATGTTACGGATATTAATGGAGAAACAAGAAGTGCTACTACCACTATAAAAGTTGGGTATCATACGCTAATTGCCGATGTAACTTTACCTGAGTTGTTAAACAAAACCAATACAGAAAATACCATTACGGTAAACACCAAAAACTTAAATGGAGAAAAAGTAGCTTCAAAAGGCGTTTTAAAAGTCTACAAACTACAAGCTCCTAATCGTATATTACGTAAACGCCCTTGGGCTTTTCCAGACTATCAAGCCATTCCTAAAAAACAATTTGAAAAACAATTTCCAAATGATGCCTATACTGATGAAGACAAAGTTACTAATTGGAAAAAAGGAAAACTTGTTTTTGAAACCAATGTAAATACGGACACTCAAAAGGAAATTAACCTTAAAAACATTCAAAAATGGGCATCTGGTCAATACATTTGTGTTTTTGAAACGAAAGATACATACGGACAAAAAGTAACAGGAAGACAGTTTTTTGAAGTCTTTTCAGCTAAAGACAAATCACCTGCGGACAACAAATTAATCAATGTTTCTTTAGACAAACCAACCTACAAAGTTGGAGAAAAAGCAACGGTAACCGTAAGTACTCATTCAAAAAATATAACGGTAATGCTTTTTATAGAAAAAAAACACAAAACAGTTGAAAGGTATTACATACATTTAAATAAAAGTCATAAAAAAATAAGCATTCCCATTTCTCAAAATGATTTAGGCGGATTTAGCGTACAATGGTATTTTGTAAATTACAATGCTTTTGATAAAGGAAGTTTAGCGGTAAATGTTCCATATCCTAAAACAGAATTAGAAATTACTACCAATACTTTAAGAGACAAATTACAACCAGGCACACATCAAACATGGAGCTTTACGGTAAAAGGGCCTAAAAAAGATGCAGTAGCTGCTGAGTTATTAGCCGGTATGTATGATGCCTCTTTAGATGCATTTAAACAACACGATTGGTACTTCTCTCCTATTCAAAAACCTAGGTATCGTAGTTATAACAATGCAGAAGCTAATGTTAGTTTTGGTAACAATAGTTTTAAAATACAGAACCTTCCTTACGCTGGAAATTCTTATTTTCAATCTTACCAACCAAATGCACAATTTAACTGGTTTGGATTCAGCTTTAATAAAAATAGATGGACTAATCAACAATACATCCGTAACTTAAAAATACAACGAACAAAATTCGACGGTACGTTTACAGGTATTGTTGAAAATATAAATGGTACCCCTCTACCTTTTGTTAATATATATATTAAAGGAACAAAATTTGGGACAACTACTGATATTAATGGGAAATTCACCCTAAAAGCTAATAGTGGAGACACTATCAGCATTAGTTTCGTTGGTTATAAATCAATAGAAAAAACAATTACAAACTTTAATGATACTGTAATTATTTTAGAAGAAACTACCAATTCATTAAACGAAGTTGTTATTAGAGGTAATGCTAGTCTGAGAAGAAAATCATCCATTACTGGTAGTGCTACTACTATGAGTGATGAAGTTATAAATAACGAATCAGTTGTTGCTGAAGGTGCAATGGCTAATGATAATTCAGATGGAAAATTAGGACTTTTTGATTCATCCGATATACCTGCTAAAAAAGAAACCGATTTACAAAATGTAAAAGCTAGAAAAAACTTACAAGAAACGGCATTTTTCTATCCGCATTTAACAACAGATAAAAACGGGAACGTTACTTTTAATTTTACGGTTCCAGAAGCGTTAACCAAATGGAAATTGCAATTGTTAGCACATACAAAAGAATTACACTCGGCCACCAAAACATTGGAAACTGTTACTCAAAAAGAATTAATGGTAACACCTAATGCACCACGTTTCCTTCGTCATGGTGATAAACTTACGTTAAGTGCTAAAATTTCTAATCTTTCGACTGCCAATTTAGAAGGTGTTGCACAACTTATTTTAACCAATCCTATTACTGGGAAAAATATAGATATATTGAATGATTCTAGTGCAAAGAACTCTTTTACTGTAGCTAAAAATGGAAATACATCAGTTTCATGGAACCTAAAAGTTCCTGAAACATTAGATGCGGTTCAATATAAAATAGTAGCCAAAGCTGGTGATTTTTCTGATGGTGAGCAAAATGCGTTACCAGTACTTACCAATAGAATGTTAGTGACTGAAACGTTACCTATGTGGATTCGTAGTAAAGAAACTAAGACTTTTGCACTGGATAAACTAAAAAATACTACTTCCAAAACACTACGTAATCATAAATTAACCTTAGAAGTTACTTCCAACCCTGCTTGGTATGCTGTACAAGCTTTGCCTTATTTAATGGAGTATCCTCACGAATGTAGCGAACAAATTTTTGCGCGTTACTATGCAAATAGTTTAGCTAGTTATATTGCAAATTCTAACCCAAGAATACAAGAAGTATTCAAACAATGGAAATCTTCAGAAGCATTATTAAGTAACTTAGAAAAAAATCAAGAATTAAAATCATTAATCATTCAGGAAACACCTTGGTTACGTGAAGCACAATCTGAATCTGAGCAAAAGAAACGTATTGCTTTGTTATTTGACTTGAATAAATTAAGCAACGAAAAACAAGGTGCTATTCAAAAGTTAAAACAATTACAAATGAGTAATGGTGGGTTTCCTTGGTTTAAAGGAAGTACCTATCCAAATAGCTATATTACTTTACATGTTGCTAGTGGTTTTGGACATTTACAACTGCTTGGAGTTACTAATTTAGATGATAATGCAAAAACCATTGTAAATAAAGCTATTCAATTTTTAGATGCTGAAATTGCAGAAACTCATAGAAAATTATTGGAACAGGCTAATAGAATTAAAGAGAAAGATGGTGAAGCTAAAGCTGCTAAGTATCTTGCTGAAAAGCATATCAACAACTTTGAGTTACAATACTTATACATGCGTAGTTTTTATAGTAAGATACCTACCAATAATAAAACCGAACAAAGTATTGCTTATTTCAAAAAACAAGCAGCAACGTATTGGAAAGAGTTTGGATTGTATAGCAAAGGATTGATTGCTTTAATACAACATAGAGCGGGTGATAAAACCAATGCTAACAAAATTCTAAAATCATTAAAAGAAAACAGCATTACTTCAGAAGAGTTGGGTATGTATTGGAAAAGCAACCAACCAAGCTGGAACTGGTATCAATCTCCTATTGAAACACAGGCTTTATTAATAGAAGCTTTTACTGAAATTGAAAACGATATTAAAACTATTGATAACCTAAAGATATGGTTATTAAAAAATAAGCAAGTCAATCAATGGAAAACCACCAAAGCTACTACTGAAGCTGTATACGCTTTGCTATTACAAGGTAGTGACTGGTTATCTGTTTCTGATTTAGTTGATGTAAAAGTAGGTAATCAAACCATTGATCCTACAAAAAATCCTGAAATGAAAGCGGAAGCAGGTACTGGATATTTTAAAACTTCTTGGAATACTTCTGAAATAACACCTGCTATGGGAACAGTAACCTTAACTGCTAAGAATAATTCTATTGCTTGGGGTGGTTTGTACTGGCAGTATTTTGAAGATTTAGATAAAATTACTTCTTCTGAAACACCTTTACAACTTAAAAAGAAATTATTTAAAAAAGTAAATTCAGATACTGGTAAAAAACTACTTGAAGTTACCAATACTACTGATTTAAAAGTAGGTGATTTACTTACCGTAAGAATAGAACTTCGTGCTGATAGAACTATGGAATTTATACATATGAAAGATATGCGTGCCAGTGGTGTTGAACCTGTTACTATATTATCAGAATACAAATGGCAAGATGGTTTAGGGTATTATGAAAGTACTAAAGATGCTTCTACCAACTTCTTTTTTGATAGATTACCAAAAGGCGTTTATGTTTTTGAATATGATGTTCGTGTAAATAATGCTGGTGATTTTAGTAATGGTATTACCACTATTCAAAGTATGTATGCCCCAGAATTTACAAGTCATTCAAAAGGTATTCGTATTAGAGTTAAGTAAAGAATTTTATTTGTTTTTTTGACAGCATACTAAAACATAAAAACAATTGTTTATAGCTAAATACAACTAATACTAAACTAGTATTAGTTATATTTGGCATATAATTTGCCTAAAAAGAGGTTAAACAATTAAAATTTTTTAATTATGAGAAAACTATTTTTATTCATTGGCTTTTTAACATTATCAGTTTTAACAGCTAATGCACAAGAAATCTCAGACAATGCCATTGGTATCCGTATTGGAGACAATAATGGATTTGGTGGAGAAATTTCGTACCAACGTAAATTAGGTAGTGCTAATCGTTTAGAAGTAGATCTAGGAATTAGAAGCAATAGTAACTTTAGTGCTTTTAAAGCTACAGGGTTGTACGAATGGGTATGGCAACTAGAAGATCGTTTTAATTGGTACGCTGGTGTTGGTGGTGGTTTTGGTAGTTGGAAAACCAAAGCAAAAACAGTTGGTGGTTTAACTATTGAAAGTTCAAGTAGTACTGCCTTATTTGCTGCTGGTGTTATTGGTGTGGAATATAACTTTGATATTCCTTTATTAATTTCATTAGACTATCGCCCTGAGATTGGTTTTAATGATACTTATGATGGGTTTAACTCAGACTTCGGATTAAGTGTTCGTTATCAGTTTTAAAAACTCCAACTTGTCAATCTAATTTCCCATATTACATAAAATTTAGATAACAAGCTAACTATATTGAAAACCTTCAAATTAAGTTTTGAAGGTTTTCTTAGTTTTATATTTTAAAAATCTTCTCTGTAATTTCAATATAAAATTAAAATCTCTATGTTTTAAGCATAAAAAAAACCCACTCAAAATTGAGTGGGAAAATTGCTATGAAAAAGAAAAAGTATCTAGGACGTCTCCTAGACACTACAAATATATAAAACTTCTGATTAAATACAATATATTTATGGGAAATTTTTAGACTATAATTTTAACTATTTTTATCCTTACTTATAAACATAGGTTAAACCATATTTTTAATTAGAGGTTTTCACATACTTCTATCTAAATATTATATAAATTTACTTTCATTATAAACCTTAACAAACTAGTCTATGACTAAAAGTTTTATTAAATCTTTTTTTATTGGTTTAGCCATATTGTCTTTTTTATCAATCCCTTTTATACATAATTACTTTCCAAAGCTTAAAGACTGGAAACCATACAAACAACATTACAAAAAATATCACAATATAGTTAACAAGTCTATTTCAGATAGACAGCTTTTATTTGAAAAGCTAGAGCAAAATAAACTAACTAAATATGATTTTTTAATTAAAGCTCGAGGTATTGAAAAAACTGAAAAAATAGAGCTAAAAAAATATCATAAAAAAAGAAAGCTTTTAAAAAAAGAATATTCTTTTCTGGGTTACACGTCTTTCAGATATTTTCTTTATGCTGTTGGTCTACCAATATTTAGTTTAGGAATATCTGTTTTTATACTTATTTTAATTCATAGTCCTCCTTTATCTAAAAAAATCAAAAAAATATATTCAATAATAAACTATAGCTTTATTTATGTATCCTCATACTGGGTTTTGCACTCTTTCTTAACCAGAACAGACTTCCCTAAAATGTTTTATGGAACTAGTATTGTAATCGTATCATTATTAACAACAATAGCTACTTATAGTTTAACTATATTCTTTTCTAGAAGAAAATCTAGAAATGAAAAACGATACAATATAGCTCTAGATACAATTGAAAATTTGAAAAAAGAAGTATTCACCAAACAAAAAGAAGAAAGAGAAAAAGAACGTCAACGGATCTCTGAAGAATTACACGATGGTGTATTGGGTAAACTATTTGGGACTCGTTTAGGACTCGGTTTTTTAAATATTCCTGAGGAAACTGACAAGGAAAAATACCAACAGTTTTTAGATGAACTCCAAGAAGTTGAAAAGGAAATTCGTGAGGTGTCTCATAAATTAAGTGCAAACTTAGATGGTTCTAATATTGGTTTTGAAGGTATTGTTTCGCAATTAGTAAAAGATAAAAGTAAACTGGGTAATTTTGAATACTCCATAAATACAGATACTACTATTGACTGGAATTCTGTTAATGAAGTAAACCGTGTAAACTTATACCGAATTATTCAAGAAGCCTTGCAAAATATTATTAAACATGCAAAAGCTAGCCATTTAACCCTTGCTTTTTCTAAACAAAACGGACATATTCTAATTTCTATAGAGGATAATGGTGTTGGTTTTAACACGGCTAAAAACAGGAACGGAATTGGTATTAATAATATTAAGTCTAGAGTAAAAAGGTTAAAAGCGACTCTAGAGCTAGATTCTTCACCTAATAATGGAACTTCTTTAGTTATTAAAAACCTTATTTAATTATCAAAACAGCTTCCTAAACATAAAACTGAACACTTAAATGAAAAAAAAATTATACAAACTATTATTAATCTCAATTACACTACTCTTTGTTATAGCTCCTTATATTCATATTTTTTTAGATAAAAAAAGTAAAGTGAAAATTTTTGGTTTCAAAAATGCGAGATACTTTATGTATGCTATTGGCACACCTTTATCTCTATTCCTTTGTTCTCTATTTTTGTTAATGGCTACTAAACATATTAAAGAAAAATATAACAAATCTTTTTACTCTACTGTTTCCTTTTTATTTACATGGAGTTGTTTTTTTCAATTTATTTGGATTTTTTGGGATAGACAAGATTTACCTAAACCTACTTATTACTTTAGTATTGTAATTTTAAGCGTAATTATATCTAAAGTATTTATACAATTTTTACACAAAAGAAAAAGCGCCCTTGATATAGCAAAAAGCACCATCCAACAACTAGAACAAGAAGTATTCACTAAACAAAAAGAAGAAAGAGAAAAAGAACGTCAGCGAATTTCTGAAGAGTTACACGATGGCGTGCTTGGCAAACTGTTTGGTACTCGTTTAGGTCTTGGTTTTTTAAATATTCCTGAGGAAGCTGACAAGGAAAAATACCAACAGTTTTTAGATGAACTCCAAGAAGTTGAAAAGGAAATTCGTGAAGTTTCTCATAAATTAAGTGCAAACTTAGATGGTTCCGATATTGGTTTTGAAGGTATTGTTACTCAATTAGTAAAAGATAAAAGCAAGCTTGGCAATTTTGAATATACCCTAAACACTGATGTTACGATTAACTGGAGTTCTGTTAATGAAGTAAACCGTGTAAACTTATACCGAATTATTCAAGAAGCCTTGCAAAATATTATTAAACATGCCAAAGCTAACCATGTAACCCTCACTTTTTCTACACAAAACGGACATATTTTAATTTCTATAGAGGATAATGGTGTTGGTTTTAACACTTCTAAAAACAGGAACGGAATTGGTATTAATAATATTAAGTCTAGAGTAAAAAGGTTAAACGCTACTATGGAATTGGTTTCTTCTCCTAAAAATGGAACTACTATACAGATTAAAATGCCTTATATGATAAAGGAATTTGTTGGTTAAGTTCAGTACTTAGCCTTGAACTATTAGCTTTTGGATTTTTGAAAAATAGATTTATAGATTGCTTCGTGCCTCGCAATGACTTTAGGATTCATCACCCTAAGGAATGATAACGAATGAAGGAATCTTTTTTTGTTTATCTAGAATTAAACAGATTCCTTCAATTCTTCGCAATGACTTGTATATACGCTCTACTCTACTTTGACTTTAATATATTTTAAAGTTACAACGTACTCAACTCCGCTGTAGTAATTCCACCAGTAGTTATAGCTCCGTCTGTATATTTTGCATAGGGTCTAAAATAATATTTGGTATTAGGTATTAAACCACTCAACTCTTTTCTGTATGAAGACCCTGTTTGGAAGTTTCTATTAATATTTAAATCTATTAAAGCCAACTTACTATCGGAAAAATTGGCATTTACACTATACTCAAATCCAATGTCTACTGGAGATTCACTGTTAAGTTTAACAACTTTTAATTCTGCGGTTATTTCTGTAGTAGAACGCCAAAAAGGTAATGAATTCATTTCTAATTCTAAACTGCGTGTACCACTAAGATCAAAAAAAGTATTGGCTCCTATTTCATTTCCGTAAAAAAAGCTACCATCATTCATTTTAAAATAACCTCTTATTCTAAAGTTTCTATTTCTCTCTAACCAATCCAAATGCCCCACAACACTTTCAGGTTCTCCCAATGCTGGAACTGTATTTGAATCTCCAACCTCAGGATCTGTATTAAATCCATATACAAAGCCACGTTCTATAACATTTGAATTAGGATCAGTATCTTCATAAGATCCTACAACTCTTAAGTATGCAGTTCCATTTCTATTAATGAAAACTCCATTTATTCTATCTGTATTAAATTCTTTAGTATGTACTAATTTTAATTCTAAGTCTTGGTCATTTCTGCATCCCACTAAAAACACAATGGTTATAAACAACGCTAATTGATTAATTGATTTTTTCATGTTGATTAGTTTTGGTTGATAAAAGAAGTAAAACTTCCTTAGTATAAGACGTAAAAAACTTTATATACCCTATCAATTTTACTAATTATTTAACAATCATAAAAGTAAACTAACATTTAACTTCAATATTGTTATATTATAAAAGATTTATTATAGAAGCTTAACATTAATTTGTGCTCAGTTCAGCAGTACTAACTCCTCCGTGAGTAATGGTACCATCTGCATATTTTGCATACGGCCTAAAATAATATTTGGTAACTGGTGTAAGTCCGCTTAATACTTTTTGATAAAATGTAACACGAAAATTTTGATTCATATCTAAATCAACAATAGATATTATACTATCAGAAAAATCATCTTTCAAGCTATACTCAAACCCTAATTCTACAGGAGATTCTTGTGTTAGCTCTGTAACATCCAACTGCGGTGTCATTTCAGTAGTAGAACGCCAAAATGGATCTGGTTTCATGGTCATTTTCAAAGTACGGGTAGTACTGAAATCAACCTCTGTACTTGCCTGAATTTCGTTACCGTAAAAAAAGCTCCCATCATTCATTTTAAAATACCCTCTTATATAATATGTTTTTCCTTTTTCTAAACTTCTTAAATTCCCTGTTACATTATCTTGCGGACCAATGGCTATTTCAGTATTTGAATCTCCTACTGTTGGTTCTGAATTTAAGCCAAACACAAATCCACGTTCAGTAACTTTAGAATCTGGATCTGTATCTTTAAAAGATCCAGAAACAGTTAAATAAACTGTACCGTTTCTGTTTATAAAAGTACTTTCTGCCTCTTTAGTTAGAAACTCTTTAGTATGTACAATTTGAAAATCATTATTTGTATCATTAGAGCAACTTACTATAGTTATAATAGTAAACAATAATGCTAATTGGTTAATTATTTTTTTCATTTTTTTAGTTTTTGTTTATAATTAACTACCTAAAAAATATTCTTTAGTAATGTTAATAAATTTTGCTACTGTTTTTATACCTAAACTGCTGTTGCATACTATTAATTAATAGTATAGCACTTTTTAGTTTTCTATCAAATTTACTAATTAAGTAACAATTTAAAAAAACAAGTATTTATAAACTAAAAATCCACAACTATAATAAGTTGTGGAATGAAACTAATTTTAAGAATAAATGCGTTATTAATTTGTACTTAATTCTGCTGTACTTGTACCTCCTTGCGAAATGGTACCATCTGCATACTTAGCATACGGCCTAAAGTAATATTTGGTTGCAGGTGTTAAGTTATTAAGCACGTCTGAATACTTTCTTACTTTTACATTTCCTATATCCAATCCATTAATACCTCTAACTAACCATATTTTACTATCAGAAAAATCGGCATTTAGGCTGTATTCAAACCCTAATTCAGTTGGTGACTCTTTACTAATTTCTGTTACTTTTAATTCTGGAGTCATTTCAGTTGTTGAACGCCAAAAAGGTTCTGGCTCCATAACCATTACTAAGGTACGTGTAGTACTTGCATTTACATCTGTGCTTGCTTGGATTTCTTCTCCGTACAAAAAACTTCCATTACTCATTTTAAAATACCCTCTTACATAATAAAGTTTTCCTTTCTCTAAATTTTTTAAAACGCTTACAACATTACTATCTGCAGAGCCACCAGCTAAAGCTGTGTTATTAGCTCCTACTTCTGGTTTAGGGGCTAATCCGTAAACAAATCCTTTTTCTGATACCGTAGAATTTGGGTCGGTATCTTTATAAGCACCTGTTACGGTTAAATCTACAGTACCATCTCTATTAATAAAAAAATCGGTTACTTCTTTGGTTGTAAAACTTCTTTCATAATTAATTACTGCTGTTCCTTCATTATTAGAACAACTAACCGCCATTAGAGTAATTGTTAATACTACTATTTTACTAAATAAATTTCTCATGTTTTCTTTGTTTATATTTTCGGTTTAATTTTTATCTCTACTATAAAACGTATGAGAATTTAAGTACCCTATTTTTTTTTTGAAAAAAGTTTACATGATTTATTTTATATGGCTTATAAAAACAAAAAACCACAACTTTTCAGTTGTAGTTTTTCAAATTTAAATCTTCTTGATTACAAGCCGTAATTAAAAAGAAACTGCACAGTAATAGTAAACTGTGCTTACGTATTGTTTTCATTCTCTGATAATTTTAAATAGTTTTTTACAAATTTTAATAACGAAAACACTCAAAATTATAAGTAAAAAAATATTAAAAATTTTCCAAAAGCTTATGATAGTCATGATAATAAAATTTAGTTAGTTTACTCAAATGTAATGTATTATTACTTATTAAAAGAGATAATTTTATGTGTTTTTTAGTGGTTTTTCTTATTTAGGATGAAGTCTTTTTTCTATAACTTACATCTGGGGAGTTTTGCTGGTTTCATAAATTGTATTTAATTAAAATATTTATTATCTATTAGCATATAGCCAACTAAAAGGTGTGCCACTAATACTATTACTGTGCTAACCAAACACAAACACACCTTAGTTGACTTTACAAGGAGAAAAAGTGGTAAGTACCCTGTTATAAGTACCCTTCTAAAAACTTATAAAAAGTACTTACCTAGTTAGGAAATATAAAAAAAGGTGCAGTTCCTTGTTTTTGTATTTCATGTCCTTCACTCAATGCTTGGGTTATTTCATTAGCCAATAAACTATTATGTATATCTTCTTTATAAATAGTTGCGTATGCTTCTACAATGGTTAATAATCTTTGATGATTTTGTAATACATTCATCTTTTTAATGTTTAGTTATTGATTTTTTGGTGTTATTAATTTTTAAACATAATAAGCCTTGGTAAGCCAGTGTATTGTACTGCCAATAGGTAATATTTACATATATTTGTTATGGTATGATACAAATATAGGACATTTTTAGACACAAAGCGTACTTTTTACACTTTTTTTTACTTTTTATTTCTATGGTGAAAGATAAATTTAGAAACTTACTTGATGAACTTGGCGTTACTCCTGAAGAGTTTGGGGTAAAAATTGGGGTTGGTAAAAGTGGCATTTATAAGATATTAAGAGGCGACACCAAAAAAATTAGCGACAAGCTTTCTAAAAAAATAAGTGAAGTTTATCCGCAATATAGCTATGAGCATATTAAGAGTTTTAACTATACCACTACTGCTGCTATTGCTATTGATAATGAAGGAACTATTGAGGTACAAAAAATTGTAGACATTGTTATTGCCAATTATGATAGTTTTACTAAAAATTCTGATTTTAAGGATTTACTAGACAGGCATGCCTTAAATGCTATGAAAGATTATTTAGCTCAAAAGAAATAAGGTGGCTATTGGCTCTTGGCTCTTGGCTTAAGTAAGTTTTTAATTTTTAGTGTTTAGTTTTTAGTCAACTCACTCATAAATCTGAACTCATAGCTCTGAACTCATAACTTCTTGGCTGTTGGCTGTTGGCTGTTGACTGTTGACTGTTGACTGTTGGCTGTTGGCTGTTGGCTTAAGTAAGTTTTTAATTTTTAGTGTTTAGTTTTAAATCAAACTAATAATTCAAAATTTATTGTCATTCTGAGCAGAGTTTACGGAGCGAAAGAATCTTTCTTTTATATAGCAGATTGCCACAAAAAATTCCATTAAATTCCATTTTTTTCGCAATGACATCCTTTATTTACAAAGGTTATCAAGATAAAGTTACATAGAAACTCACGTTAATTACGGTAAGTCTAAGTGTTTTTTTAGATGGTCTATTTCTTCTTTAATTTTTTTCTTTTCTCTATTCAACGCCTCTTTGTCCATACGTTGGTATAGCGTTTCTAATTTTTCTAACAAGCCTCTAGCTTCCTTTTTTCCTTTGTTGGTAAGCAGTTTAGAAACCGCTATCATTTGTTTATAATCTTTTTCTTTATCCTTGCTCATTATCTAGCGCATTTTTTACCAACTCTAAACTCTTTTTATTGTAGTAGTTTTGTTTTTCTTCTTTTATTAAAGCTTGTTCTTTGGTATCTACTAAAATAAAATCAAACAAATTTCTAATGGTTAGCTGTAGTTTATGTACTTGTGTAAACTTGTATTTAGCCATTAAATACACCGCACTGCATACTAATAAACCTGTTAATACTGCCATTATATAATAGCTTATTTTATTTACATCTTGAAAAGGTTGAAAAATCCAATACAAATAAAAACAGGCTATAATTATTAATGTGCCATGCAATACTATAATGCCCTTGTTTTGCTTTTCTTCTACATAACTTCTAAACAAATTAAATAAAGCATAAATAAAAAGACCCAATACCCAACCTAATTCTCCTAAAAATTGTTGGAAGCTTCTAAAGCCCAAAAACTTTTCTTTTTTCCTTACCTCCAAATACTCTAGCCATGCTTCATTAGTGGCTTTTTTTTCTTTTAAATACAATTTATAAACCTCTGTATCTTTGGCAGCTTCTTTTACTTTGCTTAAAGCTAAAGTCCTTGCTTTTTTCCTCTCTAAATGATTTGCTTTTGCTTCTTGATAAGCTTTTGTTTTATCTGGAGCAAATTCAAATGCAAAAAAAGCGGTAGCGCAAACTACCGCAAGAATATAGGGTACAATCTGTTTACTCTTCATCATTACTTGGATCATCATAGTCATCTGATGAATTTGGGTTGATGCTGTTTTCTTTGTCGATGAGCTGTATTCTTTTTTGTTCTTCAAGGTCTTGTATGGTATTGTCTGTACAACTACCTAATACCATTATACTTACCAATGCACCTATAATAACTGCTACTTTTTTCATGTTTGCTTAGTTTAAAAATTAATAACTAAGTAAATATACAGTTAATTTACAGGGGCTTTTGTACTGGTTTATTTTGATTTTTAGTTAGTTGCTGTTTTTTAATAGCTTCAAACTTACAGGGTTTTTACTTGATTTACAATACTCAATAGCCCTGAAATTTTTCTAAGGGTTTTCCCTTAATTCATACTATTAGTTGGTTTGAGGTAAGAGGTAAAAGGTAGAAGGTAGAAGGCAGAAGGCAGAAGGCAGAAGGCAGAAGGCAGAAGGCAGAAGGCAGAAGGCTAAAGCTAGTTTTTAATTTTTAGTGTTTAATTAATTCACTCATAACTCCATAACTCTGAACTCATAACTCATAACTCCATACCCCATCTCAATACTCAATACTCAGTACTAATTAACGTGAACTCGATATAACAGATAGTATATTTACCTGAATATCAACATAATTTGTCATTACGATTGGCGAAATGAAATGAAGCTAAGAAGTAATCTTTCCCTATGCTAACTAAAGACTGCCACAAAAACTCCATTGCATTACGTTTTTTCGCAGTGACAACAGAGGTTTATTAAACTTATAACATAAAGTTAAACTCACGTTAATTTAATAAATTCACTCATAACTCTGAACTCATAACTCATCTCAATACTCAATACTCAATACTAACTACTCAGTACTAATTATTACGTTTTAAAACAAAAAACCACAACTTTTCAGTTGTAGTTTTTACTATGCTATACCTTCAATATCTTTAATTCATAGCCTTAGGCTAGTGTATCATCAACATCTGTAGACACTGTATCTGTAGGGACTTCCGTATTAGGTTCCTCAGTGTCTGGCGTTTCAGATGTTGTATTGTATCTGTTTTCAATAGTTTGTTCATAAGCCGCAGCTAAACTTTCTATTTTTTCTAACAATAGTGTGTAAGCTGCGGTATTGGTTAGTGTTTTATGCGCTTTTATATGATCTACTAAATTATAATAGGCATTTACTGCCTCTTTACGTAATTCTGGGAAATTAGCTAATGGATTTTCTACAGATTCGTCTAAACGTTCTAAATACTTTGTATTAAACAAGGTATTACTTTCTTTTAACTCATTAAACCAATTAGTTAAATGTAAAGTAGTCACTGCTTCTGTTAGCACTGTTTCTTTTTCTATGTCTTTTACTATAGTATTAAGAATGGCTGTTTCTTCATTATATTCTCTGCGGGCAATATTTGGACCGTGCTTATCTATTACTGTTAGTAACTTGTTAGCTGCCAATGACTCTGCCTCTGTAAAATAATGTGTATACCCTGTAACTACTGTTTTTAAGCCTCTAATAGCTTTATCTCTTCTATCATCAATAGCTTCTATTTCCTTAGTTATTACACTGCCTCTTGTTTGCTTGTACACGGCTTGCAAAGCGCTTAATTTAACGTTAAGCTCAGTTAGCGAGTCGGTAAGCAATAAAGTACTCACGTCTTCTTTATTTACAATAGCTATTACTTGATCTAGGTATTGTATAATTTCTAGGTGTTTAAACCTGTAAAAAAATGATGAAATCATAGTATTTTTAAATTTGGATTTACAATTTTTATTGAAAGCAATTTACTTGCATAGCTGTCTCAAATATAATGCATTCTGTTTATTAAATAAGTAAGCTGTTGTTTTTTAACATCATTTTAATACATTAACTTTATTCTACTCCAAAGTCTTTGTATTTGATTCAATATAAAATAGTAGAGATTTGAATATTTAGCTTTCCTCCTCCTATTAGTACAATACAATTTCCAGAAAAATAAATTGTTTCCCGCACTGGTGCAACACAGCTTCCAGAAAAATAAATTGCTTCCCGCACTAGTGCAGCACAACTTCCAGAAAAATAAATCTCTTCCCGCACTAGTGCAGCACAGCTTCCAGAAAAATAAATTGCTTCCTGCACTAGTGCAGGAAAAAGAAAAAAACAATATAAAACACTAAAAAACAACAAACTACACCTAAAATCGCATTTAAATAGTTGTTTACGATTAAAAAAATAGGTTTTTAACTTCTAATTTTTTTCAAATTCGATTCACAACAAACATAAAATTATTATGCTGTAATAATTATCTTTACATAACTCAAGTTGCATACTAAAAATTAACTCATATTTATGGCCAATAGCAAACATGCTCATCTAAGGTATAATATACTAGATTATTGCTTTAGAAAAAAAGCACTGAATTTTAATCAATTATTAGTCTATGTGAATAATCAAATAGAAAAATATTATCCCGAAGAAAATATTTCAGAACGAACTTTAAGAGAAGATTTAAAATTATTTCGAGATCATAAACAAGGGTTTGGCGCTCCACTTCCTAATAAAGTGAGAGTTTTAAAATATGATACTCCAAATTTTTCCATTGCAACAAAACCATTATTGGAATATGAACAATATTTAATTGAAGCTGCTCAACAGTTACTACAAAGGTTCGAAAACCACCCTAAATATGAGAAGTTAGCAGAAGCTTTACTTACATTTCAAGAAGAAGAAGATCAAGACAATCAATTATCAAAAGTCTTGTTTTATGACTACAATAAAGAATATAAAGGAATTAAACACCTTAAACCTTTATACCTAGCCATAAAAAAGAAACAAGTTCTTCAAATTACGTTTTTAGGTTTTAATAACAGTGAATCTAAAATATTTGAGTTTCATCCTTATGTATTAAAACAATATAATAGAAGGTGGTTTGTTTTTGGACTTAATAAAACAAAAAACATTGCACAATGGAGTATTCCTTTAGACGAAAGATTACTGAATTTTGAAGTACTAGAAGATGCTAATTTTATTGAAACAGCAACCAATTGGGAGTCTTTTTTCAGACCAATAATTGGTGTTGTTAAACCTGTTAATGCCACCATAGAAAAGATTATACTCCGCTTTTATAATGGTAGAGAACAATATTTTAAAACCAAACCCCTGCATCCTGATTACGAGGAGTTTTTTGAAGAAGATAAACAAAACCAAATCTGGTTTGAGGCTATTATTAATAAAGAATTAGTACAACAATTGTTATCATATGGTCAAGATGTTGAAGTGATTGCTCCAGAGCGTTTAAAACTAAAAATGAAAGAACATGCAGAGAACATGCAAAACTATTACAGTTAAAACTATGCAATTACTCCGCATAAAAAAACACTTAATTTGTAGACAAGTATTTAATGAAGCTTATGAGAGAAGATAATTATATAGTTGAGAAAATATCAGATCAGTTCTGGCAATCTGCCCATGTTTTGAAAACAATAGTATTAGATGCTAGCCTTGATCTTACACTTTTTTTTGTTTGTGTATATAAAGACGAAATTTTTACGGATCTGAATATGGCCTCTCGTCATGAGCAATTAAACGAGATAAAAAAAAATATTCAAAATAACTCATTTTACAGCAGAATATATGAAGTTTATGCTCCTCTGATTGATAATATCCCTCCAAATCAATTAGATCAGTTATTTTATCATATTACGAATATTAGCCACTATGATTTAAATTTATATTTTCATAAAGTCTTTGAAAAGATTCTTCAAAAAATTTTCTCCTATAAAGGAAAGTACTCAGGCGAATCCATACAGCCAAAAGAAATAAGTCGTTTGATTATAAAATTAGCAAAATTACCTACTAACGCTAAGGTATACAATCCTTTTGCTGGTTTAGCATCTTTTGGTATATTCTTAGAAGGCTTTCATGAATATTATGGTCAGGAAATAAACCAACAAACATGGGCAATTGGAAAAATGAGATTGAAAGCTCATAACAAAGACTTTAGCTATAGATATGAATTAAGTGATTCAATAGAAAAATGGGATGAATTTAAAAAATATGATCTTATTGTTGCCACCCCGCCTTTTGGTATGCGAATACCCAAATACATAGATTCATATTTTTTTGGAAAATCATACGGAACGATTGAGAACTTTCTAATTGATAAAGGTCTTAATTCATTAAAAAATAATGGAAAGTTAATCACTGTTTTTTCATTATCCTTTCTCTTCAAGGGTGGACAATCTACTAGAATAAAAAAATGGTTAATAGATAAGAACTTTATAGATACTATTATAACATTACCTTCGGGTCTGTTTTCAAATACCAATATTCCTGTATGTATTATCATTTTTAAAACTGTTTCTTCACGCCCAGGTTATGTAAAGCTATTGGATGCCTCAAATTTTTATAGCAAAGATGGCCCAAGAAATAAGATTTTAAATAATCAACAAATTATAGATCTTTTAAATGATGATTTAGAAAATGACTATTTAAAATATATAAGTACGGAGCATTTTTATAAAAATGATTTCGACTTGTCTTTCGGTAGATACTTTTTAAAAGATATAAATGGTACGCCTTTAAAGGAATTTGCTGAGATTATAAATGGATCTAAAGCTCCTCAAGGTAAAAAAATGCGTCAAGTGCAAATTAAAAACTTAAAAGACGAAGTTTTCGACAGTAAATTAAATAGTACTGAAATCAATTTAAGTGTTATAAATAGAGGTACATTTAAAATAATTGAAAAATCTTGTATCTTAATCGCTACCAAATGGAACTCACTCAAACCTACCTATTTTGAATATACTGGGGAACCAATTGCAATATCTAGATCTATTGTAGCTCTTCGACTAAATGAAGATATCGTTGACCCTACATTTTTCATCAATGAATTATCAGCTGATTATATAAAAAAACAATTGAAAGCTTACAGAGTTGGCTCCGTTCAACCAATACTTCGTAGTAAAGATTTAATTAACATTATTTTTCAATTGCCTACTATGCAAGAGCAGAAGGCAAAAGTTAGTGCAATTATTGAGCTATCCGACAGACTTAAAAAAATAGAAGCTGAAAAAGAAAACATTGTAAGAGGTATTCAAAAAGAAGAAACTGAAAGCTCAACTTCTTTAAGCCATATATTAGGGAAGCCACTATTAAGTATTGGTTCCTCTATAGAAATAATTCAAAATGCTTTAACCAAAGTAGACCCTAACTGGAAAAATATTGTAATTAGTGAACGAAGACAGTTTAAGATGTCTGATGCGTTTGATTCTATTTCAAAAAATTTAAAATACATTCAGGAATTAGCAGATGTCAACACAGCATTAGTGAGTGTATCTGCATTTAATTTAACTGAAATTCATTTCCTAAAGTTTTTGTCAGAATTTGTAAAAACCGAAAAAAAGAGTTTAAATGGCAATATTGATCTTAAACTAGATATACATGATGATATTAAGGAACAAATGAATAATCAAATATTGATTAAAGGGAATGAACAAAAGCTAAAAATTGTTTTAACCAATCTTATAGATAATGCTAAAAATCATGCTTTTATTAATAAAGACCAGGAGCATAAAATAAATATAGAAATCCTTCCATTTACTGGTAATGAAAAAGAGGCTGATCAATTCAATTATGATATAGATGGAAGAAAATCTTACGTAGAAGTTAAGGTCTCTAATACAGGAAAACCATTTCCCAAAGACCTAAAATTAGAGGATTATATTAGAAAAAGTTTTGCCGTGGGGGCAACCAAAAACAAAGGTCTTGGAGGATATGAGGTGAATGAAATACTTAAAGTACATAATGACAGAAAACAAGCTTTAAATATTATCTCAAATCAAGAATTAGAATATTGTACAACAATATCATTTTTATTACCAATTATTTAATTATGAATAAAACCTATAACATACTTTGGATAGATGATGAACACAATCACGAAGAAATGGATACATTTATTATCCAAACTGAACAACAAGATATTTTATTACATGGATATGGATCTTTTGTAGAGGGTTTTGAAGCTTTAGAAGCTGATTTAAATTTCTATGATGCAATTGTGCTAGATGCTCTCTTTTTTGAAGAGAAAGATTCAGAAACAGTCAGCCCAATGGCATTGGGTTCAGCTATTAAAAGAATTTATGAACTCAGAACAAAAAAAACATTTCCATATTTTATTCTTTCTGGTCAATCGAATTTTACTGAAGTTTCGAATCCTATTATTGAAGCTTTTAAATTAAGATGTTACAATAAAAAGAATTCAGAGGATGTAAAAGAATTACTTATCAACATCAAAAAAGAAGCTGATGCTCAAGTAGATCTTCAAATAAAACATGAAAACCAACAATTATTCGACATTCTAAAAAACTATCCGGATTCTGCTAGAGATACATTTATCTCAATCTTTAAAGGCTTAAAAGGTATTAACAATCAGTTTGATGATCAATTATACTTTACTCAACTAAGAATTATATTAGAGACTATGTTTAGAATGGCTAATGCATATGGTTTATTACACGATAAATGTGTTCAAGTAAATGGTAACAAAGTTAATTTATCTGAATCTAGTTTATTTCTTTCAGGTTATGATACTAAGCACCTAAAAGTTAGTTGTTCAGTAACCCACTTTCCAAAAATAATAGCGGATAATGTAAAAAACATTATTGATATTACTGGAGCTGCTTCGCATACTACTGTCGTAGATGTAACTAAAAACATACATATTCAAGCATATCGTAATGCTATAAAAACCCCTTATTTATTATATTCATTGGCACTTCAACTAATGGATACATTAATTTGGTTTGATGACTATATTAAAGTAAATAGTGACATAGCAACCAATAAATCACATTGGCAAGATATCATGTACAATGCAAATGGAAATAAATATGAAATAGGAAAATTACAAAATATTGCTAGAAACGGATGGGGTACTATTTTAATAAATGGAGGTTTAGAAAGTATTAGCGTATTTAAAGATGATATAACAAGACTCAGTCTAAAGGTTGGAGATCAGATTAAGTTTACAATTAAAGCCTCTTCTATTGCGAAAGACATAACTAAAGCTTAACCCTGCAATTACTCCGCATAGTTTATTTGTAGTTTTGTAGTATAATTATTAAATGAGAAAGTTATGAAAGATAACCACATTCAGTGTCCTAACTGCCAGGAAGTTTTTAAAGTAGATGAATCTGTGTACACAGATATTGTAAAACAAGTAAGAGATCAACAGTTTAAAGAAGAAGTAGCTAACAGACTACTAGCGGCTGAAAATGAAAAAAAAGCAGCTGTAGAACTAGCAGAAACCAAAGTAAAAAATGCTTTTGACAAGCAATTAACCCAGAAGGAAAACGAACTCAATGCACTAAAATTTCAAAGTAAGGCAGCACTAACGGAACAGTTGGCGCAAAAACAGAAAGAAATTGAGTTACTAAAAGAAAAAAGTAAAACAGCATTACTTGAAGAAACTTCTAAAAAAGATGCTACTATTAAAGATTTGGAAGCTAAATTACAACAAGCCGCATCGGATAAAGAATTAGCATTACAAAAAGCGGTAATCCATATTGAAAAAAAAAGAGACCAGTTAGAAAATGATATCAAACTTAAAGAAGCAGAAAAAATAAATCTTGAAAAATCATTAAGAGAAGAGTTCCGATTAGAAAAAGATCATATTGCAAAAGAACTTCAATTAAAAGATGATGAAATTCATCGTTTAAAAGATTTTAAACAAAAGCTTTCTACCAAAATGTTAGGAGAAACCCTAGAACAGCATTGTGAAATAGCGTTTAATAAATTAAGAGCCACTGCTTTTCAAAACGCTTATTTTGAAAAAGACAACGATGCTTCTTCTGGTACCAAAGGAGATTATATTTTTAAAGAAGCCGATGCTAACGGAAATGAGGTTGTTTCTATAATGTTTGAAATGAAAAATGAAAACGAAACAACAGCTACCAAAAAGAAAAACGAAGACTTTTTAGCCAAATTAGATAAAGATAGAAAAACAAAAGGTTGTGAATACGCTGTTTTGGTTTCTTTATTAGAGGCAGATAATGAGTATTACAATACAGGTATTGTTGATGTTTCACACAAATACGAAAAAATGTATGTGATACGTCCGCAATTTTTTATCCAAATAATTACCTTGTTAAGAAACTCTGGTAGTAAAGCCTTGCAATATAAAGCAGAATTAAACGCTGTTAGAAATCAAAATATTGACATCACTAATTTTGAAGAAAAAATGAACGCTTTTAAAACTGGCTTTGCTAGAAATTATGAGTTAGCAAAAAAACAGTTTGGAACCGCTATTCAAGAAATAGATAAAAGTATTTTGCATTTAAATAAAATAAAAGAAGCGCTTACAAAATCAGAAAACAATCTTAGATTAGCCAATAATAAAGCAGAGGATTTAAGTATTAAAAAACTTACCCGTGGCAACCCAACCATGAAAAGTAAGTTTGAAAACTTAAGCAATTAAAATACAGACACTAAAAATGATTACAGGAGAATTAAAGAGTAAAATTGATAAAATTTGGGGTGATTTCAGGAGTGGAGGAATTTCCACCCCAATCACTGTTATTGAGCAATTTACCTACCTTATATTTTTACGACAGTTAAACGAAAAGCAAACGCAAAAAGAAAAGGAAGCAAATTTGTTAGGTATTGCAATAGAAAATGAGATTTACCCAGAAAAATACAAGAAATTTCGCTGGAGTTATTTTAAGCAACTCACCCCAGAAGAGAGATTTATCTTATTTACACGCCCACAAAAGGAGATGGACAATTTAACGGCTTTTGATTTTATGAAAAACATAGGTAAACAAGGAGGGGTGTTTGCCCAGCACATGAAAGGAGCCATGTTTATGATACAAACCCCAGGCTTGTTGGATAAGGTGGTACAGCAAATTGATGCGCTTAATATTAATGATAAGGATTTACTGGGCGATTTATACGAATACATGCTCTCAAAAATTGCAGAAGCAGGCACCAATGGGCAATTCCGTACGCCTCGCCATATTATTCGTATGATGGTAGAAATAATGCAACCCAAAAAAGAAGATACCATTTGCGATCCGTCAAGCGGAACGGCAGGTTTTTTGGTAGCGGCAGGGCAATATATTTACGAAAAACATAACGATTGGTTTTTAGACGAAACCTTTAGAAACCACTTTCATAACCAAATGTTTAACGGTATTGAATTTGATCCTAACATGCTTCGTATTGGCGCTATGAACATGCAATCACATGGCTTGGAAAACCCAACACTTATTGGTAAAGATGCCTTGAGTACTAAGTTAACCACCGAATACCAATACAACGATAAGCTTTCACAAGAAGAAAATGAAAAAAAGGAAAAAGAATTTCAGAAAGAAATTCTTGAAGAAGCCTACTCGCTTATTTTAGCCAATCCGCCGTTTAAAGGAAGTTTAGACTATGAGGAGGTAGAAAGTAGCTTATTAAAAGTTACCAAAACCAAAAAAACCGAATTGTTGTTTTTAGCCCTTATGCTACGCTTGCTAAAAACAGGAGGACGCGCCGCAGTTATTGTACCCGATGGCGTATTGTTTGGAAGCTCAAATGCACATAAAAGCATACGTAAACAGCTTGTTGAAAACCAACAACTACACGCTGTAATTTCCATGCCTAGTGGTGTATTTAAACCTTATGCAGTAGTAAGTACAGCTATTTTAATATTTACCAAAACCAACTCTGGTGGTACCGATAAAGTTTGGTTTTACGACATGAAAGCCGATGGTTTAAGTTTAGATGATAAACGTAACTTATTAGTAACCGAGGCAGCTTTTGAACAGTGTTTTACAGAACCTGAAAATATAGTAACAGAGGTAAAAGAGAAATGTGATATCCCACAAATATTATTAGATGCTCAAAAACTCCTAAATGTCAGTTCGGATAATACGTCATTGCGAGAAGGTACGACGAAGCAATCTCTTGAAGAGAAGTACGCAGACCGCACCCAACAAAGCTTCCTAGTACCCAAACAAGAAATTATTGACAAAAATTGGGATTTATCCATTAACCGCTACAAAGAAATTGTATACAAAGAAATTGAGTACGAAGCCCCAAGTGCATTATTACAGCAAATAAAAGACTTAGATGCCCAACGTACGCAAGCCATGTTGAACCTTGAAAAGATGATAGGTTAATATGGAATTAGTAAGTATAAAATCCATAATTGAAAAGCCTATTACAGGGGAATGGGGAACAGAAGGGAATGGAGTTAATGTAATTAGAACTACAAATTTCACTAATGAAGGAAAACTAAATTTAGAAAATGTTGTTAAAAGGATTGTTGATGAAAAAAAAGTAAAGGCTAAAAAATTAGTATTTGGAGATGTTATTATTGAGAAATCAGGAGGAAGTCCTAAGCAACCAGTTGGACGAGTTGTGTTTTTTGATCAGAAAACAGAATTATACTTATGTAATAATTTCACCTCTATCTTACGTCCTAAAAAAGATAAAGTCTATCCAAAATATCTTTTATTTATTTTATTCATAAACCATCAAAAAGGAGTTACAAGCAGATATCAAAATAAGACAACAGGAATTATAAATCTTAAATTACAAAATTATATCTCGGAACTCAAAATCCCCCTACCATCATTACCCGAACAAAAACGTATAGCCGCTATATTAGACGAAGCAGACAAGCTACGCCAACTAAATACGCAATTGATCAAAAAATACGATGCCCTAATGCAAAGTTTATTTTTAGATATGTTTGGGGATGTAGGAATGAGTAAAACGAAAGAAAATTTTATTCAACTTAAAGAGTTAATTACCCAAAAACCTGATAATGGTTTTTTTGCAAAAAAAGACTTATACAATTCTTTAGGCACCCCTGTTGTTTGGTTAAATAATTTTATCGATAAAATATATATAGACCAAATGAATTTAAGAAGAGCTCAGGTGTCAAGAAAAGATGACAAATATGCTTTAGAATATGGAGATGCTTTGTTTTGTCGTTCATCTTTAACCGTTGAAGGAATTGGTAAGTGTGCAATTGTTCCTGAGAGTTTGAAAGAAAAAACATTATTTGAATGTCATATTATTAGATTGAAATTTAATTTAGATAAGATTGTACCTGAATATTTTAGATTTTTATCCAATACTAATTATTTCAGATCTAATATTAAGAAAAGAGCTAAAACTTCAACAATGACAACAATATCACAGGATGGTATTACAGATATAAAAATACCAGTACCTCCTATTCAATTACAAATTCAATTTAGAGAAAGTTTAAGAATTATTCAAGAACAAAAACAACAAGCCCAAGCAGCCTTGCAAAAAAGTGAAGACTTGTTTAACAGTTTGTTACAAAAAGCCTTTAAAGGGCAGTTATAAATGAGTTCAATGATTTATAAAGAGAATTAATGACCATAAAAGAAGCTATATTAAAAGTATTAGAAGACAATAAAGGCGCTTTTACCTATTTAGAAGTCCTTAAAAAAATAGACGAACAACAGTATATTGATTGGAGCAATGCCAAAACACCTTCTGACACCATAGGTGCACAATTAGGACATTTTATCCGACAGAATGATACACGCGTTAAGCGCGTAAAAGGAAAAAAAGGATTTGAATACTACTTTACTGCTTATGAGAACGAGCTTAATTTGTCAGAAATAGTAGAAAAAGAAGCAAGCTCAAAAAAAGCAGTAGCCAAAAAATACCAAGAACGTGATTTGCATAAATTATTGAGTTCCTATTTAAAAAGTCAAAATATTTATGCCAAAACCATTCTTCATGAAAAATCAGCAAATAGCAAAGACGATCATCAGAAATGGATTCACCCAGATATGTTGGGCATCCGTTTTTTGCATTTAAAAAATGCTGCAAGTAATGCCTTGCTAAAGGAAATTAATAAATCGGATGCCTTTACGTTAATTTCTTATGAACTAAAACGAGAAATCAAATCAGATCACGAATTAAAAAAGTGTTTTTTTCAAGCAGTATCCAATTCTAGCTGGGCAAATTTTGGGTATTTGGTAGCTTTTGATATTAGTAAAAATTTACTGGACGAAATGGAGCGCTTACATCAATCATTTGGAATAGGTATTATTGAGTTAAAGGCAAACCCTTACGAGAGTGATGTACTTTTTCCTGCAAAATTTAAAGAATTAGATTTTAAAACCATTGATAAGCTTTGTGAGATAAACCCAGCGTTTAAAACCTTTATTGAACAAGCTAAAAGTATGCTTACAGCACCCGAAGAGTATATAAAACCTACCAGAGCAGCTTTTGAAAATTTTTGTGATGCCTATTTTAAAACAGATTCAGAAATAGATACGTATTGCAAGGAAAAAAACATACCCATAGAACAAGAGTAGTACATATGATATTTAAATAAAATTTATTTTAGCACAAGAAAAACTACATCATTAACAATGTGAGATCGAGTGCAATCTGTCAAGTCCAGCATTGGTTGAAATCAAAATGCATTTTGATTGAAAGCACGCTGTGAAACAGTCGAGACTTCATTAACATTAGAGATAATGGGAAGCCACTCCACGGTATTACAGGTTACATAATGAGTTGTTTTTTATAGCACCATACCATTATATCTTATTTTTTTGTCTTGTACGAATTAGATGTATATCTTTATAAAAAAAAATAGAACTTGCTAACCAGATGACGAACTTTAACTTTTTACAAAACGAATTTCCTGAAATTTATCAAGAAGCTATAAAAGCGGAAGAATATACCTTTAAAGAACCTAAATTTGGAGCGTTGCAATGTCGTACGGTATTAGAGCTTGGCGTAAAATGGATGTATCATAATGATACCGAATTTACCTTGCCTCATGATACAAGTTTAAACAGTTTGTTACACCATACTAGTTTTCGACATTCGGTTCGTCCTTCTATGTTTAAAGAACTCAATTTGGTTAGAAAAATAGGAAACAATGCAGCACATGGAAAAAAAGTAAGTACCTCACAATCATTGGCAGCTTTAAAAGGAGTCTTTAGTTTTTGTGTATATCTTAGCAAATACTACAGTGAAACCAACCCCACCATTGACGCTTTTGAAGAAGCAATTATCCCGATACCCACATCAGAAAAAGAAAAAATTTCAACAAAGGAGTTTCAACAAAAAATAGCAACCGCTGAAGCTCTTATAAAAAAGTATGAAGCTGCACACAAAAAGCAGCAGGAGCTTATAGCAAAAAACGAATTATTGCAACTGCAAAAAGAACGTTTGCAAAATGAGTTACAGTTAAGAAAAGAAGCACGAAAAACTACGATAAATGAAGATATTGAAATACCTCAACTATTACCAGAAGCTGAAACACGCAAATTGTATATTGATGTATTATTGGAAGAAGCTGGTTGGCAAAACTTACAAAAAGGAAGAGATACTGAGTACTCAGTACTAGGAATGCCCCTAAGTACCAACCCCTCAGGAAAAGGAAATGCTGATTATGTACTTTGGGGTGATAACGGATTGCCTTTAGCTGTAATTGAAGCGAAAAGTACCTTGAAAAGTGCTGATAAAGGAAAGCATCAGGCGTATTTATATGCCAATTGTTTGGAAAAAATGCATGGGCAACGCCCCGTAATATTTTATACCAATGGTTATCAAACCTATCTTTGGGATGATACTTTTTATAGCAGCGAAAGAGAAGTGGACGGTTTTTATACCAAAGACGAATTAGAATACCTCATTTTTCAGCGAGCCAATAGGGAAGACATTAGAAATTTTAAGGTAAATACTGATATTGCAGGAAGAGCCTATCAGTTAGAAGCCATACAACGTGTAGCGGAAACCTTGGCAATTACCTCTACAGAAGGAAAGCTTAGAGGTAATGGAAGAGAAGCGTTATTGGTAATGGCAACAGGAAGTGGAAAAACACGAACTGCTTGTGCTATTGTAGATATGCTAATGAAAACCAAATGGGCAAAACGTGTATTGTTTTTAGCCGATAGAAATGCTTTGGTAACACAGGCTAAAAATGCCTTTAAAGAGCATTTGCCAAGTTTTAGCGGTATTGATTTAACAAAAGAAAAAGAAGACGATAAAACACGTTTGGTATTCTCAACCTACCCGACCATTATGAATAAAATAGACGCTTTAAAAAATGAAGAAGGGCGTTTTTATGGTGTAGGGCATTTTGATGTGATTATTATTGACGAAGCCCACCGTTCGGTATATCAAAAATACCAAGCCATATTTGAGTATTTTGATGCCATTTTAATAGGGCTTACCGCTACTCCTAAAAAAGAATTAGATCATGATACCTATGGTTTGTTTAATATAGAGGATGATACCCCCACTTTTGCGTATGAGTTAAATGATGCCGTGGCTCAAGGTTTTTTAAACCCACCAAAATCATATAAAGTACCTGTAAAGTTTATAAGAGAGGGTATTAAATACAGTGAACTTTCGGAAAAAGATAAAACAAAGTTCGAAGAAAAATTTGGAATCCAGTCTGATTCCGAAACTGATATTACCATTGATAAAAGTGTGATAAACAAAATATTTTTTAATTCAAAAACAGTTGATTTGGTTTTGGATTATTTAATGACACACGGACTAAAAGTAAATGGAGGCGATACCTTAGGGAAGTCTATTATTTTTGCAAAAAATCATAAACATGCAGTGTTTATTGAAAAACGATTTTATAAAAATTATCCGCAATACAGCGGTGATTTTTTAAGGGTAATTGATAATTATAATGATAAAGCACAAGATTTATTAGAAAAATTTTGTGATGACAAAGAAGATTTACTGCCTCAAATAGCTGTTTCTGTTGATATGATGGACACTGGCGTAGATGCTCCAAAAGTGGTAAATTTAGTATTCTTTAAAGAGGTAAAATCATACGCAAAGTTCTGGCAAATGGTAGGTAGAGGTACCCGATTAAGACCTAATTTGTTTGGTCCCAATAAAGACAAAGAGTTCTTTTTAATCTTTGACCTTTGCAAAAACCTTGAATTTTTTGAAGCAAACCCTGAAGGGTATCAAAGTAAGCTTCAAAAATCGGTAACTACCCAAGTTTTTGAGGCTAAATTAAATGTGATTACTGCAATTAGAAATCATCATGAAGCCACAAAAGAAGAGGATGCTTTGGCATTACAATATACAAATGAACTTTATACAACCATCACAAACTTAAACCCTGAAAGATTTGAAGTAAGAAAAGTACAAGAGTTTGTTGATAAATATCAAAAAAGAGAGTGCTGGGAGCATTTATCAGTAGGAGTGGTCTCTGAAATTATAACGCATTTAGCAGCCCTAACCAAGAGTAATGATACCAATGAAGTTGAACTGCGTTTTGAGTTATTAATGCTTCGTTTTCAATTGGCTTTATTGCAGCAATCAAAAGCCCAAGAAACCTATGTTGGTAAAATAATGGATATAGGAAACCAATTGTACCGAAAAAGAAATATTCCAATGGTAGCAGCGAAAATAGAAACGATTGAGAATATTATTGACATGGAATATTGGCAAACTGTGGGAGTATCAACATTAGAAAGTATAAAAAATGAACTTAAATCACTTATTAAGTTTTTAGACAAAAACCATACAGAGGTGGTTTATACAGACTTTGAAGATGTATTAGATCATTCGAAAGTAGAGGAAGTTGATATTTTGGAAATACATAAAAATCTGCAACCTTATAAAGATAGAATTACAGCATTTATCAGGAAAAACAAATCACATTTAGTAATTGATAAATTGTATAAAAATATTCCAATAACAGAAGCCGAATTAGACTTATTGGAATCTTTTCTTTATGAGGAAACGCATAGTACAAAAGAAGAATATGCAAAAGAGTTTGGAGCGGTTTCTTTAGGTAAATTTATACGCGGTATTGTTGGTTTAGATGCTACGGTAACCAATGGGATATTTGCTCAATTTATTCAAGAAAATAACTTAAATAGTACCCAAATTACTTTCGTAAATATTTTAATTGACTTTTTAACAAATAATGGAATTATTGACAAAAGGTTATTGAAAAAACCTCCCTTTAATAAAACTCATGAAAATGGAATTTTTGGTGTTTTTAAAGAAGATAAAAAAATACGAAAAATCATTTCTTTAATTGATGAAGTAAATGATAATGCAGGATAATGTGGTAGTCATTAGACTAGCACTATACCTATTTTAAAGAAGCTTGTAATATTAATACTTTCATAGAACACACCGTTTGACAAAACATACTATTTAGTAGTTCCTAAATCAACAGACTAATCTAAGCTTAAATCAATTAAAAGAATTAAAAAACAGGTATTTCACCACTTTTTAATGATGCCAAGTATTCAAAAAACACAACATATACAGCTACATTAGAACACAGCTATTACAATTTAATGAACAACCCCAAGGCAGAGCCTTGAGGAATTCTATAGATTAAAGAACATTATTCTAGCTAAATAATTTTACACAGCACTAACATATTATGTATAAACATATTGTTAGAAAAACACAGCAAAATTCACACTTTTAGGGTGAAGTGTAGAATATGACGCTAGAATACTTTTGTGGCTTAAAATAATTTAATCATGAAAAAAATAATACCCTTGTTATTTATGTGCTTAACTATAATTAGTTATGCGCAAACTACTGCAATACCTGATCCAAATTTTGAACAAGCTTTAATCGATTTAGGATATGATGATGTTGTAGATGGAGCTGTACTTACTACAAACATTAGTACTGTGAAAAACTTGTTTATTAGTAGAAAAGGAATTTCTGATTTAACAGGTATAGAGGAGTTTACTGCATTAGAAAATTTAAATATTTCCCAAAACATTAATTTAAAAAAGTTGGATTTATCTAAAAATACAGCGTTAATTGATATTAATAGTTATGGGAACTTTAATTTAGAGTCTTTTGATTTGAGTAAGAATACTAAGTTAAAATTTCTTAATTTAGGGTATTGTGGGTTAACCTCTATAGATGTAAGTATTTATCCAGAGTTAATTAGCCTGTATTTACAATCAAATAAGTTAACTTCTATAGATTTAAGTAAGAATATCAAATTAACTAGATTATCATTGTCTAACAACAAATTAGAAGAGCTTGACCTTACCAACCAAACAAAATTAGGAGGAAAGTTAGAACTAGCTTATAACTTGTTAAATAAAATAGATATAAGTACAAATTTAGACATTCAAGCTTTAACAATTAATAACAATCAATTAAAAACATTAGATGTAAGTTTACATACTAAACTTGTTCAAATAGATGTGTCTAATAATTCTAAATTAGAGCATTTTAATATAAAGAATGGTACCAATACTAAAATTACTAGTACATATTTTAAAGCAACAAATTTACCAAGGTTAGGATGTATTCAAGTTGATGATTCAGATTGGAGTAGAACAAATTGGACAAATATAGGTTCCGCTATAACTTTTAATGAAAATTGCCCTACAAATCTTGAGGAAACTAGTATACCAGATACAAAATTTGAACAGGCGTTAATAGATTTAGGCTATGATGATGTTATAGATGGTTCTGCAGCTACAGGGAAAATTTGTGTTATAAAGAATTTGAATATTTCTAATAAAGAAATTTCAAATTTAACAGGTATAGAAGCGTTTAAAGCCTTAGAACATTTAGATATTTCCCAAAATTACAATTTAAAGGAATTAGATTTATCTAAAAACACAGCATTAAAAAATCTTTTTGGTTATGGAAACTTTAACCTAGAGTCGTTTGATTTAAGTAAAAATATAAACTTAGAATATCTTAACCTAGGAAATTGTGGGGTAACCTCTATAGATCTAAGTACTTATACGAATTTAAAACATTTGTATTTACAATCAAATAAGTTAACTGCTATAGATTTGAGTAAAAATTTAGAGTTAATGAGTTTATCAATTGAAAATAATAAAATTGAAGAGCTTAATCTTACCAATCAAACAAAATTGTCTGGGAAATTTAATTTGGGAAACAATTTACTTAAAGTAATAGATTTAAGTACAAATTTAAATATTGTTTCTTTAGAGATTTATAATAATCAAATAAAAACTTTAGACTTAAGTTTGCATACTAAACTTCTGCAATTAAATGCCTCAAATAATCCGTTAATAGAAAGTTTAAATTTAAAAAACGGCACTAACACCAATATCAAAAACCAATATTTTGAAGTAAAAAACACACCAAGGTTAACTTGTATTCAAGTTGATGATGCTACTTGGAGTACTACAAATTGGAAAAATAAAGATGTTACGGCTACTTATAATGAAAATTGTGAACCTATAACTTGGTCTGGTAATGTAAACTCAAATTGGAACTTAGCAGAAAACTGGCTTGGGGGAACTCTACCTAGTATCACTGATAGAGTATTAATTCCTTCAACAGCTACTAATTTCCCTACAATAAACCAAGCTATCACTGTAAATAATATAGAAATAGAGTCTGGCGCTACATTAATAGCTAATGCTACAGTAACAGGTAATGCTATTTATAGAAAAAAATTATTAACTAGTAATTGGTATTTAATGGCTAGTCCTTTAGTAAGAGAAACAATACAAGGCTTAATTGCTAAAAATTCTTTAGCAAGAGGCACAAATAATAATTTAGGTTTAGCATTTTACGATAATACTCAAGTTTTATCTAAAGATAGATGGAGGTATCAACAATCAAACTCAACAGGATCTATACATCTAGGGAAAGGGTTTTCGGTTAAATTGTCTACACCTGGAGTTTTTTCTTTTGAAGGGTCAGTGAACCCTGGTAATACAGCAGTATCTATAACTAAAAACGCTACGCCTTATAATTTAATAGGTAATCCGTATTTAGCACTTGTTAAATCACAAAGTTTTTTAACAAGGAATACAGCATCATTAGAAAGTGAAACTATTTGGGTTTGGAATCAAGCAACCAATAGTTATGATACTAAAGTAACTGCAGATAATTTTAACATAGCAACGGGGCAAGCTTTTTTTGTAAAATCAAAAGCAACAACAGGAACTGTTAATTTTCAGCTATCTGATCAAACACATGGAGCAGAAACTTTTCAAAGAAAAGCAAATGATAAATCAGCACTTAAATTACTCGTATCTAATGGAGAAGTTGATAGATATACTAAAATTTATTTTATAGCATCTGCTACTAAAGGATTTGATAATGGATATGATGGAGAGTTATTTTCAGGAGTAGAAAATAAATTTGAGGTGTACTCAGAATTATTAGAGAATAATAAAAATAAAAAATATCAAATTCAATCAATTCCTACTACAGAAGAACACACTATTATTCCAATAGGTATCAAAGCTTCTGCTGGAGAAACAATTAAATTTTCTATTGAAAATAAAAATAATTTAAAAAATGTATATCTTGAGGATAAAGAAAAGAAACTTCTTACCGAACTTGATAACACAACTGAAAACTATTCAGTTACATTATCTAAAAACACAAATGGTACTGGACGTTTTTACTTACACACTTCTTCAAAAGAAACATTAGGCAACAATACTATTGCAGCTACTCCTATAAAAATAAACCATATAAAACCTAATTTAATTAAAGTTGAAGGAATAAATGATTTAATAGCTATAGAAGTATATACCCTACAAGGTAAAACGGTTATTGCTAAAAATTTAAAACACAATAACACTCAACTTATGCTACCTAAATTAGCTAGTGGCGTTTATATTGTAAAAGTAAAGGCAAAAGAAGCACAGGTAATTAAAAAAATTATTTTAAAATAAGCATTTTAAAAACAATATACACAAAAGTTCATTATGAATGATACTAAAGATATTTCAAGAAAAGAGGCTTTAAAAAAAATAGGGAACTATGGTAAATATACAGCTTTAACAGCATTAGGTACCTATATTCTATTAAATCCTAAAAAAGCACAAGCTCAAAGCCCAGATCGTCCTGGTGACAATTTTTAAAACATAAATATATATCATAAAAAGACTGTTTAAAAAGGCAGTCTTTTTAGTTTTTTACTTAATTGTTCTTCATCAGGATTTTATACCCAAAAAAGTTAAGACTTATTAATTACAGGAGTACTAAGATTCAAACCCAAGCCCAAGTCTAAATATACTACTCCCTTTAAAATTTCTACATATCCATCTTCATTTAAACTACGTTGTAATTATATAAAATTAGTGTCATCTCTTTTTAGTAACGGTTTTTTATTTAAAAAAAAATGATTAAATTACTGTGAATTAAAAAGTAACCTACCAATAAGTAACTAATAAGGTAATAGGTTTTATTTTTAGGAAATCTTATAGCTATTATACTTTTTGCAGTACCCATAAACACTAAACAATACATACCAATAAGTCTTACTTTTTATAATTAACATAAAAAATCAAAATCATGAAGGTAAAATTACTCAAAACAATGTTATTATTATTGGTATTTGTATTTACAACAAATACCTCATTATTTGCACAAGAAAAGGTAGAAAAGGAAACCAAAAAAGAGCTTAAGAAAAAAGAAAAAAAATTGGCTAAAGCAGATAGAAAAAAGCAACGAGTACTTGAAAAAGAAAGTAAAAAAGCCATGAAAGAAAAAAGAAAAAAGAATGAGAAAAAACAGAAAAAATTATTAAAAGAAAGAAAAGAAAGAAAAAGAAAACTAGCAGAAGATAAATGGAGACACAAAAAAGAAATGGAAAAAAAGCAAAAGAAACTCTTAAAAGAACGAAATCAAAAATTGAAAGCTAAAAAAGGAGAAAATAGTTAAAATAATAATTCATAGTTACTAAAAACACCTTTTGTATTTTTATAATATATTAAGGTGTTTTATTATTCAACGTGATTCCGATATAACAAAAATCTTATTTACCTGAAAATCAAAATAATTAGTCATTACGATTAGCGAAATGAAATGAAGCTAAGAAGTAATCTTTCCCTATACTAACTAAAGACTGCCACAAAAACTCCATTGCATTACGTTTTTTCGCAGTGACAACAGGAAGTTTATTAAACTTATAACATAAAGTTATATCGAGTTTGTATGTTTACTTATAATACTATTTACCCTATAAAAATTTCATCAATTAAGCTTTTAAAAATAAAACCAATAGCCTTGTTTTTCATATTTAAGCAAACATCATTTTTATCATTTTTTTGTTTTTTTATCTTTTTTTGCGTTACTTCGTAACTGAATTAAAAGAAAAAGTATGCATTTTATGTGAAATTGTTATTTGCATTTATAAAAGCCATTCTTTGTGTTTTCTTACAACACAGGTTTTTATTACCAAAGCATTGCATTACATGTAGCATTACTTCTAATATTATTTATACTAGTTAATAGTACTTTCTATTTTTATTTAGAATGAAACTATTATGCTATGTATGTAAAATATTTTTCGCGAAAATAGACACAAGTCTTGAGTGTCTTAAAATGATCAAGATTTTATAAATTTTTTAAATTTTAATTATGAAAAATCAACTTTTAAGTTTAGGAAAAGTTTTAAGCAAAGAAACACAACAATCAGTAAAAGGAGGAGGTGCAGAAGGTGATGTTTATTGCGTTACTGAAGATCACGAAAATAAAAGATCTACAATAAAAAAAGGACCATGTATGGATCCTAACGATATTACAAGTTACGAGATAGAATTATAATTCTAAGGTTAAAGCTAGAAGCATTTATGTTTCTAGCTTTTTCTTTATTACATAAAGTGATTCTTGCAGTACTCTTTCTTATCTTAATTCAACTTGCTAAGCGTTACTAAAATTTTTTCAGCTAATAATATACTCCAAAACATTATTATTTCCCTTATACTTCTCTAGCTCTACAAATACTTTAAAATGATGTTTACTCATCTTTCAACATATTTTAAACACTGAGTAACAAAAATTCCTTTAACAATAACAAATAATCAATAGTAGTAGTATAATAATTTTAAACGAAAAAACATTTCAACTTATACTCTCTTAATAATTGATTTTTAAATAAATATTATGAAATTATACTTTATATTTACCCTTATAAAGTGATAAATCAACTATGGATATCCTACCTTTGATCAATGCTGTTATTGGAATAACTTTAATTATTTTTATTTTTTTAAACAAACATAATTTAGGTCAAAACTTTTACGCTAAAACTGCTATTATTGGCGTTATCACTATTTTTACTTTTTCAGCGATATCTGAATATATTATGGCTGAGCACTCTCCAAATCGTTATAATATATTTATTTTTATTACCATAATATTATCACATTTAACAGGTTATTTTTTATTGCTTTTCATCTCAGTAATTACTAATTACTTTCAACATATAAAAAAAATAACTTTTATTACTATAGGGATCTCCATACTCAGGTTAATTTTTTATGTCTTTATACAGGAATTATTAATAAAAACAGATATTTCTGGTATTAAAAACTTTACAAATCCTAATTTTAGACTTTATACAATACTTGCAAACATAGATGAGTTTATAATGGTTGTATATAATTTAACTTTAATTATTATAGCTTATAAAATTTTAAAAAAAGCTCCTTTAATTATCTCTTTAAAATCTAATCAAACTTTATATTATAAATGGGGTAATATTATACTTATATTTTCTGTTTCTCTATATACTTTTGCATTTATAAATACCATACTACTTTCTTTTAGTAGAGAAAATTTGTATTCTATTATTAGCATAGAAAACCTGCTCCAATCAATATTTTTTATATTCTTAACTATATCCATGATGTACTTTCCTGTATTTGCTTATTCAGGTAGGTACGAAGACCTTCCTTCCTTGTATGAAACCAATACAGAAAAATATAAAAACTCTACTTTAAATAATTCATATGCTCTTTTTATGGAAATTGACACCTTAGTTAAAAAAGAAAAATTGTATCTAGACTCAGAGTTAAAAATGAATAAGATCTCAAAAAAATTATCTAAATCAATACCATACATATCTCAAGCTATAAATGAAAATACTCAAAAAAGTTTCCCAGATTACATCAATTCTTTTAGAGTTGAAGAAGCTAAAAAAAAATTATTAATAGACAAGCCTGATACGATTTTTGCAATTGCTATAGATGTAGGGTTTAACAATAAAACTACTTTTTACAATGCTTTTAAAAAGCAAACCAACATGACCCCTAGTCAATATAAAAAAGAAAAAACTAATATTTAAAAAAGTAATTCTCCTTTCTACTACAAATACAATTCCCCTATTCTAACTCAGGGTTATTAATCGTTATAAAGTAAGTTTCTACTCCCTATCAACTCTAGTTAGAAGGTTTTAAAGTTTCTACAAAAATTCATAACTCCTCATATTTATTCACAATTATTAAGTGTATTTACTACACTATCAAAAAAAATTACTTAGGCAAAAGAAATGATACTTGTTTTTTATTTTTATTTAATAAATAGTTTTCATAAAACTGAAATAAATAGACTATATAACATACACTCTCAAAACACTAATTATAAATAACTTGAAAATTAATTTAAAGTCAATATTTATAAATATTGACTTATTTTTTGTCTTAGCATTATAAGAATTGACCTTTAATTTAGGTGGGTTATTTAGTTTTAAACCGAAATTTTAAAACAATAAATAAATCCTTCAAAATGAAAAACAAGTATTTAAAGGCTTTTGTTCTTTCTTCAGTTCTTTTAGGAACTAATTATCAAACACAAGCGCAAAACAAAAAAGAAGTGGAATCTATCCGTAAAAATTATGACTTAAAAAAGCTACAAAAAATGAGTCATAACTTTAAAGAAAAAAGTATAGATAAGAAAGAAAAGGCTTTCAAAATTGCTAAGAGAAAAGGATGGGAAACTAAAATTTTCAACAAAAATGGTACTTACATGGAACTTCAAGAGGTTGTTGATGGTAAACCTATTTACTATACAACTTTTAATGTAGATGCAGCTAAATCAACTAGAACTAATCACTTACATAGTGGAGGTTCATTAGGCTTAAACCTTTTAGGCCAAGGTATGAAAGCTTATGTATGGGATGGTGGAATACCTAATAAAGACCATCAAGAATATGATGGAACCGGTGGAAACAATAGAGTATCTATAGGCGACGGTTCTTCAACACTTAATTTTCACGCAGAGCATGTAACGGCTACTATTGTGGCATCTGGAAAAATAGCTAAATCAAAAGGAATGGCTCCTCATGCAACTGCAGTAGGAAATGACTGGAATAATGATAAATCTGAGGCTACTAAAGCTGCAACTAATGGAATGATTCTTTCTAATCATTCTTATGGTTATGGAGCTCAACAAATTCCTGACTACTATTTTGGTGCCTATATTGCGGTATCTCGTGAATGGGATGAGATTATGTTTAATGCTCCAAACTATTTAATGGTAGTAGCTGCTGGTAATGACGGAGAAGATGAAAGTTCTAATGCTAAGCCTTTAAATGGTAATAGCGCTTATGATAAATTATCAGGCCATTCAACATCTAAAAATAATTTAGTTGTAGCAAATGCACAAGATGCAAATATTGATTCAAGTGGAAAGTTAATCTCGGTTCAGATTCATAGTTCTAGTAGTGAAGGTCCTACTGATGACCTACGTATTAAACCAGATATTACAGGTAACGGTTCAGGAGTGTATTCTGCTACTCATTTCCCTAGCTATGATAAAGCATCTAGCTCAAATCATAGTGATGGAAACATTACTGATGATTACATTGAAATGACAGGAACCTCAATGGCTGCACCAAACGTAACTGGTTCTTTAGTATTATTACAACAACATTATAAAAATAAGAATAATGGTACTTTTATGAAAGCCGCAACTTTAAAAGGTTTGGCTTTACACACTGCTGATGATGTTGGAGCTAAAGGACCAGATGCAATTTACGGATGGGGTTTATTAAACGCTAAAGCAGCTGCTACGGCAATTACTCAAAATGGTAAAGAAGCACAAATTAAAGAGTTAACTTTAGCTTCTGGTAAATCATATACATTAACTGTTAATTCTGATGGAAAAAACCCTTTATTAACATCTATTTCTTGGACAGATAGACCGGGTACTGCTACTGAAAAAGCAAATCAATCTACACCTGTTTTAGTAAACGATTTAGATTTAAAAGTTACTAAAAGTGGCACAACATACAAACCTTGGAGATTAACAGGAGTAGCAACTAATGGAAAAGGAGACAACAAAGTAGATCCTTATGAAAGAGTAGATATTTCAAATGCGTCTGGTACTTATACTATTACGGTTACTCATAAAGGAACATTAACAGGCAATAATCAAAACTTTTCATTAATTGTAACTGGGTTAAAAGGAGAACCAGTTGTATGTAATGCCACGGTGCCAACAAACGTAATTTCAAAAGATATAACAGAAAAAGAAGCTAAAATTGAATGGACAACTGTATCTGGAGCAAAGTATGATATAAGATACCGTAAGTCTGGTACTACTAATTGGACAACTAAAGAAGTGACTACTAACAATTATAAAGTTACTAATTTAACGGCTAAAACTAAATATGATATTCAAGTACGTAGTAAATGCGCTAACAAAAGCTCAGCTTACAGCTCTATTGTTAATTTTACTACTAAACAAAAGCCAGTGCAAGATACACAAGCACCAACTGCTCCTACTAATTTAAAAGCTAACAAAGTTGAACAAACCACTTTAACATTAAACTGGACAGCTTCAACTGATAATATTGCCGTAACTAGTTACGATATATATAAAGGAACAACTAAATTAGGAGTTGCAACAGGTACTTCATATAATGTAACTGGACTAACTGCTAATACAGCATATAAGTTTTCGGTAAAAGCAAAAGATGCGGCTGGTAATGTTTCTACTAGTAGTAATGAAATTAATGTAACTACTAAATTTGATGATGGAAATGATGATGACTGGGATTGGGGTGACGACTGGGACTGGGATGAATTTTCGACTAATAGTAGTGCTTCTTCAGACATTACAATTTTTCCAAACCCAGCATCAAACTTTATAAACATAAAAACTGCGTTCTTGTTAAAAGCTAAGTACCGTATTTTTAATATCTCGGGTAAAACTGTCCTGTTTGGAAAAATAACTAAAAATATAGATATATCTAAATTAACAAAAGGAGTTTACTTTTTTGAATATAAAAGTAAACAAGAACAACGTATAGTTAAATTTATAAAAGAGTAATTAAACTTCTGTAACTAAGAAATAATTGATCGTATAAATCAATTAAAAGTCTCCCTTTATAATTCATGATTAAAGTCCCAACTATTAAATAGCTGGGGCTTTATATTTTAACCAACATCCACGTTCCTTTCAAATTCAAACAATTAACCTTACATCCATTAAATCCACTTTACAAAGATTCTAAAATTAACTTAAAAGATGTTGTTTCAATTTTCAACATTTTAAACATAAAAAGATTGAGAAGGAGAATGTAACCTTTAAAGCATTTAACTTACACCTATTCTTACACCTCAAAAAAAAACCTCTGTAACCACAGGGGCTACAGAGGTCAATTGTGGAGACGCCGAGAATCGAACTCGGGTCCAAACAAGTAGTTCAAAGGCTTTCTACATACTTAGTTTTGATTTAATTGTCGGCTAAAAGCTGATTCAAAACTACCCACTTTTAGCTTATCTTCTTTAATTTCAAAAACCTATCGAAGTACTAAGCTTTCTATGTTTACTTTTACGATGCCCAAAAATGAAACGCCGTAAACCAAGGCTTTTCGTGGACATAAAGCTTGCGCACCTTGTGCGCCGAGGCTTGAATCTTACTATAATTCAGATTATTAAGCAGCTAAAGCGTAATTATTTTCGCCGTTTATAAAGTTGAAATAAGTTTAACGAGTTATCATCTCACTCCTCGGTATGCTTACGTTTTCACTAATCTTGCTGTCAAAACCAGTCGTCCCCAAATATGTCAAAGAATTACTTATTTCTTTCAAATATACTAGTAAATCTGTTTTTATTATCTAACATACATCTAAATTGATAACTGTATAAAATTATTTTACTAGCAATATAAAATAAGCGGATGCAAATATAAAAAAATACTACTTGTAAAATCATTTAAAAAAAAGTATTTTCGCAACAAATAGTTGTAATTTACAACAATTAAAATCAAATTGTTTAATTTTAATACAAAATAGTATGAAATTTGGGATTATCAAGGAACGTAAAAACCCACCAGATAGAAGAGTTGTTTTTTCTCCTAGTAAACTACAAGAACTTAAAAAGCAATTTCCACAGGCTGAAATAATAGTAGAGAGTTCAGATATTAGAGTATTTCCTGACAAAGCATATGAAGATGCTGGTTTTACAGTTACCAATGATGTTAGTGATTGTGATGTATTGTTAGGTGTAAAAGAAGTTCCTTTAGATAATTTGATTCCAAATAAAAAATATTTTTTCTTTTCTCATACCATTAAAAAGCAACCTTATAATAGAAAGTTGTTAAAAACGATGTTAGAAAAAAACATTGAAATGTATGACCATGAAACTATTATTAAAGAAAATGGTGCTCGTTTAATAGGTTTTGGTCGCTATGCTGGTTTAGTAGGTGCTTACAATGGTTTTAGAGCTATTGGATTAAGAGAGGGAATTTTTACTTTGCCTAAAGTAGAAACCTTATCGGATTTAGATGCCGTTAAAAAGGAGTTAGATAAAATTACCATTCCTAATAACCTTAAAATTTTATTGTCAGGTACAGGCAAAGTAGCCTATGGTGCTAAAGAAATATTAGATCATTTACAAATTAAACAAGTGAGTGATGCGCTATATTTAACATCTAAATTTACAGAACCAGTTTACTGCATGGTAGATGTAATGGAATATGCAAAAAGGATTGATGGTAAAGTAGGTGATAAATTTGCTTTTTATAAAGATCCATCAGGTTATGAAAGTAATTTTATGCCTTATGCTAAAGAAACCGACTTTTTTATAGCAGGTCATTTTTATGGAGATGGTGCTCCATATTTATATACTAGAGAAGATGCTAAACATACTGACTTTAATATTAAGTACGTAGCTGATATTTCATGTGATGTAGATGGTCCAGTAGCTTCAACTCTTAGAGCTTCTACCATTGCTGATCCTATATACGGATACCACGCTGCTACAGAAAGTGAAGTAGATTATAAACAAGAAGATGCTATTGTGGTAATGGCTGTAGACAATTTACCTTGTGAATTACCTAAAGATGCTAGTGAAGGTTTTGGTGATATGTTTTTACAACATGTTATTCCTGCTTTTTATAATAACGATAAAGATGGTATTTTAGCAAGATCAAAAATGACAGAAAACAAACAACTCACCCAACGTTATGCTTATTTACAAGACTATGTTGATGGTAAAGAATAAATAATCAATGCGCATCATTAAAAAAATATTAAAATACTTTTTCTTTTTTTTAATGATGCTTATACTCTATACAGGTATATCTATTCTTGTCAGTTTTATTACTGTTAATAAAAACTCTAATAAACCCACAGATAATAAAACAGTTTATTTAAGCAGTAATGGTATTCATTTAAGTATTATTTTACCTAAAGAAAATATAGATCCTACTTTATTAAGAGATTTGTCGTATTCTAAAAACCACCACTATTTCATGTTTGGCTGGGGAAATGCTTATTTTTACTTAAACACTCCTACTTGGGATGATTTTAAAGTTTCAAACGGATTAAAAGCGCTTTTTTTAAACGGAGAAACTGCTATACACTTAACTACTTATTATAATAAGCAACCTAAATGGATTCCTGTGAAATTAAGTGACAGAGAACTATATAAGCTAAATGCTTACATTAAAAATACGTTTAAAATTAACTTAGAAGGAAAGAAAATACCTATACCACATAAAGACTACAGTATTTATGATTCTTTCTACAGTGCAAAAGGTAGCTACTCCCCTATTAAAACTTGTAATACATGGGTAAATAGCGCTTTAAAAGAAAGTGGACTAAAAGCTAGCTATTGGACCCTTTGGGATTTTGGTGTACTCAATAAGTATAAATAATGATAGACAACAAACAGTTTTTAATAGACACTGCTAATATGAAAATGCCATTTGGTAAATACAAGAATGTGTATTTAATTGATATTCCAGAGTATTATTTAGTATGGTATAAAAACAAAGGTTTTCCTAATGGAAAATTAGGAAAAATGATGGCTTTGGTATATGAACTTAAACTTAACGGTTTGGAAGATATTCTACGAAAAATTAGAAGTTAACTATTCGTTTAACCTTACGTAATTAATTCTTAATCGTAAACTATTCTTTATTTACTCCTTGTTAATTTTCTACAAAATTGAACAAGCTTTAACTATAAATCATCTAAAACAAAATAAACTATAGATGGTAAAACTCAAACCTCAAAAAACAAGCCCTTAAAATAAAATTTAAACTTTTTTTAAAATCTTAAAAGAAGTATACAATAAATTAATGTTAATTTTACTTATCAACCAAAAACCTAAACACCTGACTTAAAACCCGTTAAACAATCTCAAAAAGAAACATTTTTTTAATACAATCCAATTATTTTTTTTTGAATTACCAACTACTTTTACATCGAAAATAAGAAGCTAAAATCAAAGATTATTTTTCGGTTATATGTGTATTGTTTTAGCTCTTATTCAATAACCCTATTAAACCCATAGGAATTATTCCTTAAAAATTTTAAACAAAAATCAAAAGATCATGAAAACAACTAAACAATTCATGTTATTAATTTTAATTGTATTTGCCAAACAAATTTTAGCCCAAACAGCTAGTAATTATTGTTCTGTCATCTCTGAAAGACAAGAAAACTATATTACTGATGTAGTTTTTGCTGGCATTGAAAACCTTTCTGGAAATGGAACTAATGGTTATACTAATTTTACTAGTAAAGAAGCTTCAGTTTACCCAAATGAGTCCTACGGTATTGGTGTAAATACCAAATGGAATCATTGGGGTTATAACGTTGTTCAAGTATGGATAGACTGGAATCAAAACTTTATTTTTGAAGACACTGAACGTGCTTTTTATAAAACAGGAACAGGCTTATTATCCTCAAATATTTCAGTTCCTGTGGACGCTAAAATTGGTAGAACCACTATGCGAGTTAGGTATAGTTATGCTGAAGCATTGTCGCCTTGTAACAACAATGTGCAAAAACTAACAGATGTTGAAGATTATACAGTAATTGTAAATAACCCTTTAAAGCCAAGTGCTCGTTTTGATGCTTCAATCTACCATGTAAAAAGCAGAAAAGATGTGGTAGAATACAGAGACATATCTGCTAATACTCCTACCTCATGGCACTGGGAATTTGAAGGAGGGATTCCTTCCTCAAGTATAGAACAAACCCCTTCTGTTACCTATCCTGAATCTGGTAAATTTTCTGTAAAATTAATTGTAAAAAATCAATATGGTGAAGATGAAATCTTTATTAAAGACTACATTACCGTAGAACTGCCTAGTGATGAATTTTGTATTAGTAGTAATGAAAAACCTAATGGTCAATACATTACTGCTGTAGAGTTTGCTGGTGTAGTGAATCATACTCAATATAATAGTGGCTATGAATTATATGAATTTCCTAATGCAACAGTAGAAAAAGGGCCTTATACAAACCTTAACGAAGCTACTGTTATGAGTATTAAAGTGAATAACAGATGGGAAGATACAAAAGTTGGTCTTTGGGTAGATTGGAATCAAGATGATGATTTTGATGATGCTGGAGAAGAAAGAATATTAACAAACAATCAAAGTACATCTAATCAATTTACCTTCTTCTTTACAGTTCCAAATCATGCCAAAACCGGAAAAACTAGACTACGTATACGTACTATACATGGTAAAAGTTTAACATCATGTGGAGAATCTTGGTTTGGAGAAACAGAAGATTATGTTCTTTATGTTGCTGAACAAAGAAATAGAAGAACAGCTGATAGTTTAAATAGTTTAGACGAAACAATTGTTAATGTTCACCCAGTTCCAAGTAAAGATGGCAATATAACTTTCACATTCAATACAAAACAAGAAAATATCAACTTTAAGTTTTTTAACGATAAGAACATTGAAGTTTTACCTTCTCAATCTTTTTCTTATAAAAATACGATCAATTTAGATCTATCTTCATTACCTAGCGGAACTTATTTTGTTCAAACTATTACAAATTCTGAGAGTACTACTAGCAGAATTATTTTAGATTAGATTATCTAAAGATATTGCCTATTAAATTAGGCAATATCTTTTTAACTTAATTAACTGTCACAACCTTTAAAGCATACATCTCTATTTTCAAAGCAAAAACTTTGAGGTGTTCCTCTCCAAAGACACTGCATCCAAGTTACAGCACATTTATTATAACAAGCATCGTTAGATCCATTAATTTGTTGTTGTTCAGCCTTTGTTAAGACTTTTCCTAGTGAATAAAGTTTTGATTTCATTTTTATAAATTTTAGGCGGTTTAAAGTGGCTTAAAATTAGCTAAAAATTATAGTTAGAAATAAGGTTTTGAATATTTTATAGTAACTCCAATTCAATATATTCAATAATTAACTGTTATTAAATACATTGAAACTATATTTATCTATTGTAATAACACTCATGAAACATGAAACCTGCAGAAATTTACATTCTTAATAAACCAGAACCCTTAAAAAGCATATTATTACACTTACAAGTTTTAATTGAAAATGCATTTCCAAGCGTCGTTTTAAAGTTTAAATGGAAAATTCCTTTTTATTATTTAGATAACAAACCTTTATGTTATTTAAATGCAAGTAAAAAAGGCTATGTGGATGTTGCTTTTTACTTATCTACTGATTTAGATAAATACAATGAATTTTTAATTAGTGAAAAGAGAAAAGTAGTAAAATCTATACGCTATTATACTCCAGAGCAAATTAACAACGAAGTACTTATATATATATTAATTGAAGCTTATAAAATAAAACAACAATTACAATAATTTTATTCAGTTATATACTGTTTTAAATAGAAAGATAAATAGTTAATTACTTCTTTTGGTTTTTAGATTAACTTATATTTTATATAAATTTCTCCATCTACAACTAATGATAATTTATCACAATCTTTAGTTGGTGTAATTTTTATATAACCTATACCATTTTTATAAACTAAATTTGGTTGTTTAGCAAATCTATACCCACTTAAACCACATAATACTGTTTGATAAGAAAGTAAATTTTTGACTTCTAATGTAATTGTTTTGCCTTTTTTAAATTTAATAGCTCCTTTTAATGGGTTTATTAACTCTAAATCTGTTTTTAAAAACTCAGGTGTAAATATTGGTTGACTGTAAAAACTTTTCTTAGATAGTTTTTGACCTAGCATCCATTTTTTTTCTGCTGGATAATGAGTTTTTAAATAATTTCTTCTAGGAATATTAAAGTAATAATCCTCAAAACTTACTTGCCATCTGCCGTTTATAACTGAACCTGCAGCCCAAGTAGCATCTAAAACCATCCACTCTTCATTTACTTTTACTACATTCCAAGCATGATTAGGCATTAATGGCTCATTATTTATGTCTCTAATAGAATTTCTAACATACCCTTTAACCACATAATTCTCTAACTGTAATAAAGTAAAAATTTTAGATAAAGTTTGGGCATACCCTTCACAAACAGCTTGTCTAGTTGTTAAGGTTTGCTCTACAATACTATCTTTAATAGCTTGCAATTTCCTTAACTTATCAGCTTCATCTGTATAACTAAATCCAATTCTCTTTCTACTTGGATTATAGTATTCCGATAGGTTATACTTAATATTGTTTGCTACCCAATAAAAGGTAGCTCGTACTTGATTCTCTTTTGAAGAAAAGTCTTTTTTAACTTTCTTCGCTAGTTCTTTTGCGGTTACTTCGCTAGGGTATTCCTTTACTTTTGTATCAATTGCTTGGTACTTTTGTGCATACGCATTAAAGCAGATTAATACTATAAGGGGGAAAAGTCGCTTCATATTAATAAGGGGAATTTTTATTAACAACTTTAATGATTAATCAAAAACTGTGCCTATAAATTTACAATTGTTTTTCTAATTGCTACTAAATTTGCCAACAATTTACTTAAAAATTTTAAATCTAGCATATTAGCTCCATCACTTTTTGCAGATGAAGGGTCAAAATGCGTTTCCATAAACAAACCGTCAATATTATTTACAACACCTGCTCTAGCAATTGTTTCAATCATTTCTGGTCTTCCTCCAGTTACTCCACTAGACTGATTTGGTTGTTGCAAAGAATGTGTTACATCTAAAACAGTAGGCGCAAAAGCTCTCATTGTAGGTATACCTCTAAAATCAACAATCATGTCTTGATAACCAAACATCGTTCCTCTATCAGTTATCCACGCATTTTCATTTCCAGACTCATGCACTTTTGTTACAGCATGTTTCATTGCTTCAGGGCTCATAAATTGCCCTTTTTTCAAATTAACTATTTTACCAGTTTTAGCAGCAGCTACTACTAAATCAGTTTGACGAACTAAAAAAGCAGGTATTTGTAAAATATCTACATATTCAGCAGCCTTTTCTGCATCAGAAACCTCATGAATATCTGTTACTACAGGCACATCAAATGTCTCAGAAACTTTACGTAATATCTTTAGTGCCTTTTCATCTCCTATTCCAGTAAAACTATCTAACCTACTTCTATTAGCCTTCTTAAAGCTTCCTTTGAAAACATAAGGTATCTTTAATTCATTTGTTATAGACACTACTTCTTCAGCAATCCGCAATGCCATATCTTCTCCTTCAATGGCGCAAGGCCCCGCTAAAAGAAAAAAATTATTTGAATCTGTGTGTTTTATCTTGGGAACGTTTGATAAATGCATGATGTATTATTTAGGTGCAAAAGTAAGAAATTAAATTAGCTATCTTTAGACTTTAAAATCAATTTAACATGAATCCAAAAACAGCTTCTTTGCTTGCAATTTTTGTTCTACTTTTTTCTTGTAAGCAAGCTAAAAATGTAAACGAAAAAACTACGAAAAAAATTGTTACCATACCTAAAAAGGAAATTAATATTTCTATTGACTCTTTAACTGTAAAAAAACATTTATACACGCTAGCTTCTGATGATATGGAGGGAAGGAAAGCTGGAAGTAAAGGAATAGAAAAAGCTGCTCAATATATTGAGAGCGAATTCAAAAGAATAGGTTTAACAACATTTGAAAACTTAAAAGAATATCGTCAAAACTTTGAACACAACCAATTAAAAATGTTCAACCTAATAGGCGTATTAGAAGGGAAAAGTAAAAAAGATGAATATGTGGTAGTATCTGCTCATTATGATCACCTTGGAATGAAAAAAGATGGGGAAGGTGATCGTATTTTTAACGGAGCTGACGATGATGCGTCTGGGGTTGCCGCTGTATTAAGCCTGGCAGAGTATTACGCTAAAAAAGGTACAGAAAGAACTATTTTATTTATTGCTTTTACAGCTGAAGAAATGGGTTTAATTGGCTCTACGTTTTTTGGCAAAAAAGTAAATCCGGCTAAGTTTATTGCTGGAATTAATATAGAAATGATAGGTAAACAATCTAGTTATGGTCCCAAAACAGCATGGTTAACTGGATTTGAAAGATCAAATTTTGGTAAAATAATTCAAAAGAATTTAAAAGGAACTAATTATAAATTATATCCTGACCCTTTTCCTAAATACAAACTTTTTTTTAGGTCTGATAATGCTTCTCTTGCTAAACTTGGTATTCCTGCTCATACATTTTCAACTGGACCTATAGATGTTGATGTTCATTACCATAAAGTATCTGATGAAGCTGAAACTCTTAATATTTCTAATATTACTGAAACAGTTAAAGCTATTGCTTTAGGTACAGAAAGTATTATTAATGGAAAAGATACACCATCTAGAGTAATAATTGATAAATAGATAATTTATTTCTTTATTATTTATAAAATCATTAAAATACGGTTAAAATAGTTTTAACCGTATTTTTTTATCCAAACTAAAAAACTTATAACAAACTATAAATCAAACCAAAAGAAAAACCCACCAAAAAAAACACCTAACAATTTGATAAAACAAAAGGGTGTTTTTTAAAAAACATATATTATTTATACTGCATTTTTAATATATTCGCTACAAATAATACTAACCCTTCATTATAATGAGAAAAAAACTATTAAGTTTAGGAATCATTGTTACAATGTTTTCCTGTACTAACAACGAGCCCTTACAAGAAGTAACTACACAAGAACAAAAAGAAGTTCTAACCAAAACTGAAATCAACAACCTTATAAAAGAATCTATACAGAATAACGGTGATTTTTATTGGAATGATCAAAACCCTCACACTATTTGGAGTGCTTTAAAACATGGAAATAATATATTAACCATTGGTTATGGAAACTCAAAAGATGATTTTGCAAGAAGTAACAAATCAGTATCTATAAAAAATTCTCTTTTAGAACTAGTTAATAAATTAGAAAAAAAATCCACAAAAGGTACCCATGAACTTTATTCAGATGAAGAACTGAATATTATTGACCTAAAAATAGAAAACAAAGAGACTGTTTCTGCTTTATTAAAGCATCCAAGAGTAAGGTATATAGAGCCTAGTGACTATTCTTTTGTTGAAACTGGACAAAATACTCAAGCACGTAGTTCATCTGGATGTGGATATAGACAACATGTATTAAACGGTAATGATTATAGAACTGTTACTCCAGGCGCCAGAGTTCCATGGGCTTTTGATGCTCACAATATTTCACAAGCATGGAGCCACAGTACAGGTACTGGTATCACCATTGCCGTTATTGACTCTGGTTTATCACCAGATCAAAAATGGATGAATCAATACTTTAATGATGGTTTTTCTTCTGGTAGAACCGTTCAAAAGTATGGTAATTTTGTAGACTCTATTTGGCCTTGGTCTGATGACTATGATGGTGTTGATGATAAATGTGGACACGGAACTAATATGGCTGCCATTGCAACTGCTCCAAGAAATAATGATAATCTACCTGTTGGTGTAGCTTATAATTCTAATTTAGTATCCTATAGATCTGTTGAAGATGTTGTTATAAATGGTTATCATGAAGAAAAAGGTGTCGCTAAAGCATTAAAAGCATTAGCCAATAGAAGTGATGTAAAAATCATTTCTATGTCACTAGGTTCACCTTTTACTATAAACAGAGTGAAAGATGCCATCAAATATACTTACGGTAAAGGTAAAATGATTTTAGCTGCTGGTGGTACTTCTACTAGTTTTACTACATGGTTTGGTGTTATTTTCCCAGCTAGTATGAATGAAACAGTTGCTGTTACTGGAGTAAAAGAAGGTAAATATGAAACCTGTGATGTTTGCCATTCAGGTTCTAAAATTGATTTCACCTTACAAATGGAAAGAACTAATGGTACTAGCAACAAAATACCTGCTTTAAGCTATTATAACGGTAAAGCTAATTATGTAGGTGGATCATCTGCTGCAACTGCTGCAACAGCAGGTATAGCTGCTTTAGTTTGGGCCAAACACCCAAGTTGGTCTAGAGAACAAGTATTACAAAAAATGAGAGAGTCAGCAGATTTCTACCCAAATAAACATTCTGAATTTGGTTATGGAAATATTGATGCCTTGAAAGCTGTTCAATAATTCAAATAGTTAACACTTTTTCAAAACCTCGAAAATTTTTCGAGGTTTTCTGTTTTTACAGAGTATAATAGGTATAGTTTTTGATATCAACACGTAAACTTTATCATGAAAAAAATAGCACTTTTCTTAATTTTAATTATCACAGCTGGTTGCTCCTCTTCAAGAGTTACTTATGATTATGACAATAAAACTAATTTTTCTAAACAACAAACGTTTGGTTTTTTTGATGATGTAGGTGAAGGCTTAAATGAATTTGATATAAAAAGGATTCGTACAGTAATTGCTGACGAACTTAGATTAAAAGGTATGGGACTTTCTGAAAACCCAGATTTTTATATAAACTTTTTTTCAAAACAAACTGAAGATGTTAATAGAAGTACTATTGGAGTTGGAATTGGTGGTGGCGGAAATGTTGGTTTTGGAATATCTGGAGGAATACCTATAGATAATAGAAGAATTATACAAACACTAACCATAGATTTTGTAAAAGCTAATACGGATGACTTATTTTGGCAAGGAATATCTGAGCATAGAATAAATGAACAAACTACTCCATATAAAAGATTAAACTATTATCGTTCCGTTATAAACAAAATATTTTCTAACTACCCTCCCAATAAACATTAACCATGGCTTACGACTTATTTTTATCAGAACGAATCTCTAACTTTTTTAAGAGTAAGAATGTATCTTTTATAGAAAAGAAAATGTTTGGTGGTTTATGTTTTATGGTTGATAATAAAATGTGTGTTGGTATTCTTAAAAATGAAGTAATGGCTCGTATTGATCCTGACATCTATGAAATATCATTAACTAAAAAAGGATGTAATAAAATGGATTTTACAGGCCGTTCTGCTAAAGGTTTTGTTTTCTTATCTGATGAAGCTATTGATCTTGATGAAGATCTTTATTATTGGCTCCAGTTAGCTTTAGATTTTAATCCTAAAGCCAAGGCCAGTAAGAAAAAAAAGAGTTAACTTTAAAGTTAACTCTTTTTTTTCTTACTTACTCTCATTTAATAATCTAATCTTTTTAGATAATCTAGCTTCATTTGCCAGATGTCTAATTCATCTTTAAATCCTTGAATTCCTTTACGAACACTTTTAACTAATGGATTATCTTCTGTAGCGTTAGATATAAAACTTAAATTATTTTCTAATTGTTGCATTTCACGAACATTTTCATCTATTTTTCTTCTAATGAATAACTGTTCACTATCTAACTTTCTGAAATCCTCTTGAGCTAAATAACCATCAACAACATTTTTAAACTTCATCATTTCAATATCAGCTCTTCCCATATTTAGTTTATTCAAATGAGCATCAATTGCTTTGTTAAATTTTTCATTTAAATGGCGTGCATTTCTTGGCAGAGCTCCTAATTGTTTCCACTTAGTTATAGCTTCTTGAACATCTTCAAGTGTTAAACCTTCTTTAGCTTTTATAGCCTCTATGAATTCCTTTTTACCTTCAACAACCGCTAGCTGCTCTTTATTCAACTCATTTTTATGAGCATGTAACCTATCAAAATAATGATTACAAGCATCTTTAAAACGTTTCCATATTTCATCTGAATATTTTCTTGGCACATGTCCAATTTTTTTCCAATCAGATTGAATACGTTTCATCGTATTAGTAGTTGCTTCCCAATCATCACTTTCTTTTAAGCTCTCAGCAACCTCTACTAACTCCATCTTCTTTTTTAAGTTATCACTCTGAACGCTTTTTTCTTGCTTGTAAAACAGATTTTTAGCAGAATTAAACTTCTTTGTAGCCGCTTTAAATTGTTGCCATATAGCTTCACTCTTATTGTACGGAAGCTTACCTACATCAAAATATTTTTTTCGTAAAGCTTCAATGTCTACAATACTTTTTTGCCAATCATTATGTGTTTTGTTATTGGAAGTATCATACGCATTAATTTCTGCTACAACTTTAAGTTTTTCGTCAATCATATCTTGATACTTTGACTTTAGCTCTTTAAAATGTTGATGGCGCTTATCGTGAATTTTTTTTGTTGCTTCACTAAATCGTTTCCAAACGTCTTCTCTATATTCTTTACCTACAGGTCCTATTTCTTCTTTCCATAAACGGTGAAGCTCTTGCAGTTCTTTAAAAGCTTGATTTATATCTTCAACATTATTTAAAGCTTCTGCTCTTTCTATTAAACGTAATTTTTCTTCTAAATTATGCTTAAAGTCTAACTCTCTAAAATCTTTATTTAAATGTAGAAGGTCATAAAAACGTTCTACATGATGATGATAGGTACGCCAAGTATCATTATACTTAGTTTTAGGAACTGCTCCTATTGCCTTCCATCTATTTTGAAGTTCTTGAAAATCGTTATACATCGTCTTCATATCCGCGCTTTCTATTAAAGACTTCAATTCTTCAATAATGTTATTGCGTTTTTCAAGATTGTCTTTTAATTGCTTTTCTAATTGAGAGTAATAAACATCTCTTTTCTTTTTATACTCTCCAAGTAATTTATTGTATTCTGTTTTTACAGGGCTAGAAAACTGAAAATCTATAGAGTTACCTCCTTCGGCCAAAAATGCTTCTTTTTTATCTGCTAATAGCTTCCCAAACTTTCCATTAAATGAAACTTTTATAGCATCTACGTTATTTTTTAACTGTTGAGCAGGATATTTCTTTAATAATTTACTTAATTCATCAACCAACTTTTGTAAATCCATTGCATCGTAATCAAGCATAGGGATTTCATTTTTCTCTTCTGCTTTTTCTGCATCTTGAGCTAACTCTTTCTCTACATCATTTACCGCCTTATCAGTATCATTTGCAGTTACAATTTCTTCTTTGGTTGATTGTTCTAAATTTTCTTGATTGTTTTCTAACATATCTACAATGTTTAAGTTCCTTGTTATTTAGATGTTAAAGATAAACATAATTACATAAAACCAAACTTTATTTTTAATGAACATTTGATTTATTTATGCCAAATTTTCCACGCTTTTTCTGCTTGTTGTTCTAACATTTCTAATCCATTTTTAATAACAGCTCCTTTTTCTTTTCCATGCTTAAGAAAAGTTGTTTCTGACGGATTATATATTAAATCGTACAACAAATGTTTATTGGTAATGAATTCATAAGGAATATCTGGGCAATCTTCTACATTTGGATGTGTACCTAACGGTGTACAATTAATTATTAATAAGTTAGCTATCATTAATTGCTCTGTCACTTCTTGATATGTTATTGTTTTTACTTCTTTAGCTTGTCTGGAAACAAATAAAAAGTCTATTCCTAACTCATCTAAAACAAATGCTACAGCTTTTGATGCACCGCCAGTACCTAAAATAAGCGCTTTTTTATGATACTCTTTCAGCAATGGTTTTAATGACTGTTTAAAACCATAAGCGTCCGTGTTATATCCTTTTAGTTTTCCATTACTTGTTATTTTAATTGTATTTACAGCTCCTATTGCTTTTGCTTGTTCATCTACTTCATCTAAATATTCAAAAATCTCTAACTTGTAAGGTATCGTTACATTCATTCCTTTTAATTCACTAAAATGTGCTTTTAGTTTTGCTGGAAACTCCTGAATACTCTGAAAATCAAAATTTACATACTCACAATTATCCAAACCAAGTTTTTCAAATTTCTCCGTAAAGTATCCTCTTGAGAAAGAGTACGATATATTTTTACCTATTAGAGAGAATAGTTGTTTATTTTCGTTTTTTTCCATAAAAATCTATAATTAAAATCATGATAATACCTAGTGTAATAAACCCAATAGTTAACCATGTATCTGACAAAGCTAAATCTGGTAAATATCGCTCATAATTTTCTACTATTTTATTTCCTTTTTTATCCAGCAAATATGCTGAATTGTTCATTTTATATATAGTTCTTTTCCAAGGCCAAACAATTCCTAAAGAACCTGTAATGAACCCTATAATAATAGCAGATACAATTTGGTGCCATCGTTTTAAGACATATCCTAACACATGTGATATTGAAACTAAACCAAAAGCCGACCCTAGTGTAAAAACACCTATTATTTTAAGATACCTAACTTTAATCTCATCTTTTAGCACATTAAAATCACCAGAAAAAAGTCTAGTTATTACGCTTCCTAAAACGTTCACGCTATCTACCAAAAGTAATACGTAGTTTCCTAGTAAAATAAGTATAAAAGATCCTGATAGACCAGGCAATGTCATTCCTGAAACCCCTATAATTCCGCATACAAAAACAAACCATAAATTGTCGTTTTCTTTGGCTGGTGTCATAAAACTTATCGACAACCCTATTCCAACTCCTATAAGTAATGATATTATATTTTTCCACTTCCAATCTCCAAAATCTTTTGAGATGTAATAAATAGAACCTATAATCATCCCAAAAAACCATGCCCAAACATATAGTTCATAGTTTTTTAAGAAGTAATCTAACACTAAAGAAATACTAAAATAGCTAAACATGCTTCCTAGCATTACCAATGCTAAAAATTGGATATTTACATATTGTCCAAAACTTTTAAAACGTCCATTAAACAGTAGTTTAAAAGCTTTCCCATTAATTCTTTGGAAAGTAAATATTAATTCTTCATAAAACCCCATTACAAAAGCTACCATTCCACCAGAAACCCCAGGCACTTTATTAGCGCCTCCCATAGCTAAACCTTTTAAAAAAAGAGTAACTTTTTCTACAAATGTTCGATCTTTATACATTGGTTTTATTTACAGAACTACGAAGTTACATATTTCTATTGCTTTTTAACTGCTAATTTTTCTAAGAGTAGTATTAAACTAAATCCTATTATTGCCAGTACAATCGCATATAATAACTGAGCATTACCTTCATAAACAAAAGGGGAAATAGATCTTTCATTAAAGGGTACTTGTTCTCCATGAGAATTGGTCCTGTATGTGATCACCTCTTTCCATGGCCATATTTTATTTAATGAACCTATTATAAAACCTGTTAAAGCTGCTAATGTGTAGTTTTTATAATTGTTAAATAACCACTTTAATATTCTTGAAAAAGAAAGCAATCCTACAATGGTTCCAACACCTACAGTTGCTATAGTTGTCATATCCCTATTATTCACCGCTGTTAGTATTGGTTTATAAGCTCCTAAAAGTACTAAAATAAAAGACCCTGAAATTCCTGGTAAAATCATAGCGCAAATTGCCAACGCTCCTGCTAAAAACAAAAATAATGGTGACGAACTTTCTGTTACCATTGGGTTTAGTGTAGTTATATAATAGGCCAATACAGTTCCTAAAATGATTAGCATTACAGATAAAAGGTTCCATTTTGTTATTTGTTTTGCTATATATATTACACTTGCTAAAACTAATCCGAAGAAAAATGACCAGAGCAATATAGGGTGATTATCTAACAACCAAGCTATAGCTTTGGCTAAAGATAGTACACTAATAAAAATTCCTATAAATAATGAAGCTAAAAAATTACCATTAAGTTGTTTCCATGCTTTTTTAAAACCTTCTTTTCTTAATGTTTTTAATAACTTTAAGTTAATATTACTAATTGAAGTTAACAACTCTTCATAAATTCCAGAAATAAAAGCAATAGTTCCTCCTGAAACTCCTGGCACTACATCTGCTGCTCCCATAGCAATTCCTTTTAATCCAATTACCACGTAATCTTTAATTGATCTACTCATGTAAGTTTAGTTATTTGTTTTTTTCTTTCTTTTTGTTTTAAAATGAATTATTTTCTTTTCTTCTTTTTTTAAGGTGTCTTTTTTAGCTTTTTGCTCTTTCTTTTTTAGTCCTAGTTTCTTTTTTAAATCTGATAAATTATTAAAATTCACCTGATAAGACAAACCTACACCTTGGGTATACCCCTCATCATCAACTGAATACTGAACATCATTTTGTCTATTAAACACCGTTCCTCTAAAGTTCCCTTCTTCATTAAGCAATACTTCTACTTTTACTTCACCTACAACATTAGTTTGAGTATTTCCTCCTACAGGAACTCCTACTTTCCCATTCACTAATACCCTATCACTTAACTGTGTACTAACTGACACGTCTACTTGATCATCCGTATTTAAATTATTAACTTCTCCTCTATCAGCTTGTGTATATCCTACTCCAACTTTAATTTTATTCCCTTCACTATTTAACATATTTGAAAGGATACTTGAAGCTATTTCTGATGCTGTTCCTGTTAGACCTGAACTAGCACTATTACCAATGGTTTCTTCGTTATAAAATGTTCCAAATGCTAATAAAAATGAGAAGTGCTGCATTTTTGTATTTAAATCATTCTCATTTAACACAAACTCTAATTCCGAGCTTACTGTGGAATTAGCATTAGGTATTTTAATATCAAAATCTTGTTTTGAATTAAATAAACCTCCCGTTATTTTGGTGTACAAATCTATGGGTATTTTTCTATTAGAAGCTATATTATCTAACACTTGTGCTGGATTTGCTTTTGTTCTATAAACAGCGGTTATATCTAACTCAGCATTATACGGACTACCATTCCATGAAATTGTTCCGCCTTTTTGTACTTTAAAAGGTTTATTTATACCGGCATATTTAAAGTTATAAAACCCGTTATCAACAGTAAAATCACCAAACATATTAAATTTACCTCGGGTATCAATATCAATAAATAAGTTACCAGTTCCACTTCCTTGCAATTCACTTCCAGAAACTTTATCTATTACCACTTGTGCTATAGCATCTTTGGTTACTGCTAAATTTATCTTTAAATCTAGTCCTTTAATATCATCTATGGCAATATTTCCCTCTTTTTTCACCTCATCTTTTCTTCTAAAATGAATTAACTTATAATTATCAATCATTTTAACATCACTTAAAGGAATTACAAACTTAGTACCAGGCTGTGTACTTCCATTAACATCAATATCTAAATTACTTGTTAACCCTGTTATTTCAGCAGAGCCTTTTAAAAATCCAGTCCCATAATATTGAATATCTTCTTGTTCTTTTGTATCTAGAATTAATAAATTTTCTGTATTAATATCAAGATCCATAAACCACAATTTAAAGTTTTGGTGTGCTATATAGCCTGATAAACTACCTCTAGTTTTATATTTTGTATCTTCTAAAATTACATTATTCAACTTAAATTGTTGTCCCTCTAACTCTACTGATGTATTTCCTTTTAAATCAAAATCTACGTTTAAATAAGGAAATCCTAAACCAGTCTCTTCAAAATTTAAAACACCATTAAAATTTGGATTACCTAGTGGGCCCTTAGCCGTAAAATCACCTGATACTTTTCCTCTTAATTTAGATAAAACTTCTTCTCCTAAAGGACTAAATGCTGCTATTTCATATTCTTTTAATGATACATTTAAATCTAAAGTAGGTCTTTTTCCACTTAAATTAACATCTCCTTTAGCAGAAATACTCTTTGCTTTTTCATTATCTAAAGACATAGTTACTTGATAATTTTCATAAGAGTTTTTCCCTGTAAGATTTAATGCTAAATCTCCTTGTTCAAAATCATTAATTTTAAAATCTTCTATTAATAAATTAGCTTTAGGCTCTACTTTATTTTCTTCTTGTTTAAAATTAACAAAACCGTTTACTTTTCCATTTAACTTTAAACTATCAATAGTAGGCAAAAAACTTTCTAATTTAACTTTTGTAAACTTAGCTTGAAGGTCACGATAATTTTTCCCTTTTAAACTCCCAGATAGATCAATTTTCTGTTCATTTGAAGCAAAAACAAACGGGCTAATTACAAAGTCATTTTCTTTTAAATTAAATGTTACTTTATTTTTTTTATTATTCTTAGGATTTATTACCCAATCAAATCCTTTGTAATTTAGAATTGATTTTTGAACTCCTACTACAGATTTTTTAGATTCATCTATTGTATAATAAAAATCTAGATTGAAGTTTTCTGCATAATTTTTCCCTCCCTTAAAAACAGACTTAAAAAACAAAGTATCTTTATGTGTTCTATTTAAAAGGTTTAGCTTTTCTATATTATAATATTTAGTGTTAACTTTTTTTGCTGTTAAATGTGTATTATATAATGGATTTTTATTATCCATACGCAATACCAAGCCATCAATTAAGTTATCATATAAATTTATATTGGGTGATGTAAAGGTTAATTTTAATGAATTTTTATCTGAGTTAATTTTACCTTTTATGTGTGTGTTTTTTCCTATTGCTATTTGTGGGAAAAACACATCTACAATTTGGTTATAAATTGTAAAATCAAACTCTAAAAACTGGCTAGGTGTTACTTCATGAGGTTCATAATTTGTATATACGCTACCTAAAGCATTTTGGGTTATTGGTAATAATTCTTTAAATAAAAATTTACCTCGTAATTTTCCCTTTACAATATCTTCAGAATTTACTTCAATGGTTTTAACGCTATCTTTTACTGAAGAATTTATAATAAACTTTCTAAATGTATATTCTTGTTTTTGATTTTTATATTTAAAGTTATTAAAAGTAGCTTTTCCAACGATATCATCAAATGTATTTCCAGAAATATCCAGTTTTACCCTTCCTTTTAATGTTGCTAAACTATCTCTAACAAATAAGTTAGTCTTCTTTAAATCTATATAATCGATATCTGCTTCAAAATTAAAATTATGTACTAGTGATGAAAAATCTGCAAGTCCTTCAAACTTCATTTTAAAATTCTCATCTTCTGCGCTTAAAAAACCATCAAACTTTTTATTTTGAAACTGTCCGTTAACATTTAAGTCTTTATATTCATATTCTTTAAACTCTAAACTACTGACTTTTCCAATGATAGTAGTATTGATATTATCAATATTAAAACCACTTCCATTTACATCTGCTCTCAAAGAAATTTTACCCAATAATGGATCATTAGCAAACACACCTATATCAAAATCTTTAAATTCAATTTCTCCAACATAAGCTGCTTCATCTATATTATCTATGTTTGTCAATTGTAAATCAGAAATAGTAGTTCCTATTTCAGAGTCAACATTTAATGTTGCCTCCATTTGTTCAGGGGTAATTTTAACCAAACCTGACATTGTAAAGTTTCCTAACTTATGAAATTCGCTTGGTAATGTTTTTCCTAATAGATTTGGTAATACACTTTTTAATTGATAATAATTAGCTGTTACATCTTTTAAATCAGCATCAAAAACAAAACCTCTATCCGTTTTTATAGCATTTACAAACCCTAAATCTCCAACAATACGCATTCCTCGTTTAGAGCGTAGCCTTACATTAGTAGCACTAAAATTATTTAAGACACCATCAATATTCCCCGTAAAATACATTACATCACTCCCTCTAAACTCTTTATAAAGTTTACTTAAGTCTTTTACTGATAAAGCACTTTTTTTAAATTTTGCTTTAATATTAACTTTATCATTAAAATCAATAAAATCTTTTCTCTTGTATTTAAATTTAATATCTGCTTTTAACTCCGATTTATTATCTGTTTTTAATGTTGTGTTTTCAAAAAGCATGTATTTTTTTGTGTATACAAAATCTGTAGATAAATTGGTTACATTGACACCTCTATTCTCCGTAAAATACATGTCTTTAATCTTTATAGAAACATCAGGTCCAACAATAGAAAAGTTGTGTAAATTTGCACCTGCCTTGTTTGCAGAAAACTGAAGCTCATCTTTTTTATTTGCATCAATGAGTTTAAAAGTTAAATCTCTTAATTTAATTTTTTCACTTCTTAAAATAAAAGGCTTGGATAAACTATCTTTTGGTTTCCCATCATCAAAACTTTCAATAAAAACAGCCATGTTATCATTATCCTCTCCTTTATAAGTTTTCATATAGAAATGGACACCACTTAATGAAGCTTCTTCAAGGTCTACTTTATTTTCAATTACTTTTTTAGCATTAAGTAGAGAGGTACTTAGTTTTTTCACAAAAATTAAGGTATCTTGATGATGGTCTCTAATCTCTATTTCTTTTAATTTTACACTACCCAACCATGATAAATCTAATTTCTTTACAACTATATTGGTTCCAAAACTTTTGTTTACATAATCGGTAGCATAACCGGCTAGCTTACTTTGAACAAAAGGTGTAGATAATAAAAGTATCAACAATATCAAAAATAGCACTATGTACTTTAAAGCTTTAAATACTATTTTTCTTACTGTTTTTATGGTCTTAAATTTAATGTAATATCGTTAATTTATAATCAACTCAAAAATTAATAATTGGCATAACAAAAGTAACTAGCTAACCCCAAAAATCCTGCCTTATTATAAAGAAAATTAGATTTTAACTAAATTCTAACGCATTATCAATATTTTTGCTGTTTAAACCTTTTATTTTGAGTTCAGAAAACATTTACATTTTAGGAATTGAAAGTTCTTGTGATGACACAAGTGCCGCTGTTATTTATAATGGAAAAGTTTTAAGTAATATTGTTGCTAATCAAGAAGTGCATGCTAAGTACGGTGGTGTAGTTCCAGAATTGGCTTCTCGCGCCCACCAACAAAACATAGTTCCTGTTGTACAGCAAGCTATTGAACAAGCTGGGATTTCTAAAGAAGATTTGAGTGCTATTTCTTTTACTCGTGGTCCAGGGTTAATGGGGTCTTTATTAGTAGGAACTTCTTTTGCTAAATCATTAGCTTTGGGTTTAGACATTCCTTTAATTGATGTAAATCATATGCAAGCGCATATCTTAGCTCATTTTATTGATGAAAAAAATAGTAAAAAGCCTCCTTTTCCTTTTATATGTTTAACCATCAGTGGTGGGCATACTCAAATTGTAAAAATTACCGACCATTTTGATATGGAAGTTTTAGGTGAAACTATTGATGATGCTGTTGGTGAAGCTTTTGATAAATCTGCAAAAATACTTGGGCTTCCTTATCCTGGAGGTCCGTTAGTTGATAAATATGCTCAATTAGGAAACCCAAAAGCCTTTAAATTTACCAAACCTAGAGTTGGCGAACTAGAGTTTAGTTTTAGTGGTTTAAAAACTGGTATTTTATATTTTGTTCAAAAAAACGTTAAAGAAAACCCTAATTTTATTCAGGAAAATCTTAACGACATTTGTGCCTCTATTCAATATACTATTATTGAAATTTTAATGGATAAACTTAAAAATGCTGTAAAACAAACAGGTATTAAACACATTGCAATAGCTGGTGGAGTTTCTGCTAACTCTGAAATTAGAAAGCGTTTAGAAATGGCTCAAAAACACTGGGGATGGAGTACCTATATCCCTAAATTCGAATACACAACTGATAATGCAGCTATGATTGCCATTACAGGGTATTTAAAATACTTAAACAAGACATATTCAGATGTTTCCGTAACTGCTCAGGCTAGATTAAAAGTAACGGAATAAATTTAAAAACATATTTATATGTTAAACCGTATACACCATACTGCTATTATCTGTTCTAATTATACTATTTCTAAACATTTTTATACTGAAATTTTAGGTTTAGAAATTATTAAAGAGCATTACAGAGTTGATAGAGATTCTTATAAACTGGATTTAGGTTTAAATGGAAATTACATTATAGAACTTTTTTCTTTTCCTGATCCTCCAAAACGCTTATCTTTTCCTGAATCTTGTGGTTTAAGACATTTAGCTTTTGAGGTTGACAACATTGAAACTATTATTGATAAACTTAAAAGTGAAAACCTGTCTATACAACCTATTAGTTTAGCTTTTGAGGTTGACAACATTGAAACTATTATTGATAAACTTAAAAGTGAAAACCTGTCTATACAACCTATTAGAATAGATGAATATACAGGTAAAAAATTCACTTTCTTTTTTGATCCTGATGACTTACCTATTGAGCTTTATGAAAAATAAGTTCTTATCTATTTTCCAATTATACTTTAAAAGTCATTACAGGTAAACTACTATGATTAGCAACATCTTCTGAAATACTTCCTTCAAAAAAATGAGCTATTCCTTTTCTTCCGTGTGTTGCAATAGCCACTACATCAGCCTGAATTGAGTTTGCATAATTCAATACTCCTTCTTCAACTGAGTAATCTGCTACAATTTTAATTCCGTCCATAAAATCTATCTTTTCATGAACTTTATTCATAAACTTTACTACTTTACTCATAATTTCTTTAGTGCTTTTAAATCTAGAATTTGGAGTAGTAACGTATACTAATTTCATAGCACAACCTAACATTCCAAAAAAAGCTTTTGCTTCTTGATATGGCTTAATATCATCATCTGAAAAATCACAGGCAAACAGTGCTGTTTTAAAATCGGTTTCCATAGGTTCATCTTTTACTACTAATACAGGAATATTTGCATATCTTATCACTCTCTCCGTATTAGAACCTATAAAAAGTTCTTTAACTCCACTTGTTCCTTTGGAACCCATTATAATTAAATCTGCCTTTTCTTCTCTAGCTAATCTTTCTAATTCACTAAAAATTTTAAAATGTTTAATTACTGGAGTAATTTTAATTCCTTTTAAATATTCTTTTTCTAAAAATTTTGAAAACTTTTTTTCTGCTAACTTAAAATAAAACAATGTTTCTTCTTGAGTATATGCTTCTGACTGTGATACAATAGCATTTGATAGTTCTAACATATGAACTACCAAAATTTCAGCTTCTATTTTTTTTGCTAAATATGCTGCTGTTTTTAAGGCATTTTCTGCATACAAAGAAAAGTCTATAGGTACGATAATTTTTTTCATAATAATATTGTTTTTATTGGCTTCGCCAAAAGATATAATAGCTCGAGATTTACCTCGAAATTAAACTTAGTGTTCTACTAAATACCTTTTGGATATATTAAGGTAGTTTATACTACTATTCAAATTTACCTCTTATCCTATTTTTAAAATATGATTTTTGTCAGGTAGCACTATTTTTCTAATGGCAACCTTTTGCTTTAACTGTTATATCTGCAGCCTGTTTTTCTGGAGAAATATAAGGAACATTTAAGCCGAGTCCTCTTACTATAAAAAGTATTCCTATAACCACAACTATGTATGGTATTATTTTTTGAAGCTTTCTTTTTACATAACTATTTGTAATATTCCCTAAAAAGGTTGTAGCAACCATTAATGGAACTGTTCCCAAACCAAATAAAATCATATATAACGCTCCATGCAATATATTAGATCTTACCAAAGCTCCAAAAACCGCTACATAGACTAATCCGCACGGTAAAAACCCATTCAAAAGCCCTAGTAGTATAAAAACACGTTTCTTTTTCTTTTTTAATTGATTACCTAAAGCCGATTTTAGCTTTACAACTAATATAGTTAGTGGCTTTACAAGTGTTTGAAAATTGCCACCCAACTTGGGATAGATAATAAATAATATCATTAAAACTCCTGTAAAAATTGATAATTGTTGCTGTAAACCAAATATGTAGAAACTTCTTCCAAGCAAACTAAATAATAACCCAATAATACCATAGGCTATTAACCTGCCTACATGATAACTTGTTATTTGTAAAAAGCTTTTTATAGTATTAGATCTGTCAATAGGCAACATAAATGCTATTGGACCGCACATTCCTATGCAATGAAAACTCCCTAACAATCCTAATATAAAAGCTGAAATCAACATTAGTAAAACAATTCTTTTTTAAACAAATAAGCTTGTCCTTTATATTTACAGTTAACTGTAACATTCCAACGCCCTTTCAATAGTTTTTTGTCTGACACCAGCATAAAAGAAGTTTTCGGTATCATTGAAATTGGTAATTGAAAGTCTAGTTTCTTATTTGATGGTCTATATAACTGTACACTTCCTTTTATTTTTTTTGAATCAAATTTTTTAGGAAAAACTATAATAAGTCCTTCTTTATCTTTTTTAATCTTTATGCCTTCTGTTTTTTTAGCATTCTCAATAGCTTTTAAAGAACTTTGATATAATAATTCTTTCTGATAATATTTTTCAGTAACTAAATCATGGCTATAGTTTTTGTTTGTACTCATTGTTATTACGAAGTACATTATAAAACCTATAAATCCAATCATTCCGATAACAATACCTGTACTCCAATTTAGTCTCATTTTACTTATTTTTGAAAATTGTTTTTATCGGTAACTTCTAGGACTAAGAAAAACAGTACTGACTGTTTCTATTAATTTATTATCACTAAAAACACCTATCTTTAAAGTCTCCTTTTCTTTTTTAATTAATATTGATGGCAAGTTAATAAACAAAGTTCCTGACGCTATTCCTTGTTTGGGAATTACAATTTCTTGATGAGATATTATTTCTATTTTCCCTTTATGAGATAATAATTTATAACTCACTTTATTAATTTCTTTAGTGGTCTTATTTACTATTTTATAGGTATAAACATTACTAATTATATTATTTTCTTTGTGTTGATATAATTGACCTGGCAATCTTAAAATAGTAGCTTCTACATCATTTCTTAAAAAGAGCATTCCTGTAAAAACAATAATTAATAGTAACAGTACCCCAGAATAACCCTTCATCCTTGTAGTAAACTTAAAAGATTTTCCTTTACTTATATTTTCTTCACTAGCATACCGTATTAGGCCTTTAGGTAATCCTACTTTTTCCATCATTGTATCACATTCATCAATACACGCGGTACAATTCACACATTCTAACTGTGTTCCATTTCTTATATCTATGCCTGTAGGACATACGTTCACACATTGAAAACAATCAATACAATCTCCTTTCCCTGAGGTTAACCTATTTTCTGTTTTTTTAAACTTAGCTCTCCCTTTTTCCTTTTCTCCTCTCACATAATCATAAGCCACATTTATAGTTTTATTGTCTAGTAAAACTCCTTGTAGCCTTCCATATGGGCAAGCTATAATACATACCTGTTCTCTAAACCACACAAACACGAAATAAAATATACTTGTAAAAATTAATAGAGAAATCAATGTTCCTAAATGATTCAAAGGATTATCTTTTACGTACATTAACAATTGGTCTCCACCTATTAAATAAGCTAAAAACACGTTAGCTATAGCAAATGAAATCACAAAAAAAGCAAACCATTTTAAAAGTCGCTTCTTAATTTTTTCAGCATTCCAAGGTTGTTTATCTAGTCTTATTTGTTTTCCTCTATCTCCTTCTATTAAGTATTCTATTTTTCTAAATACCATTTCCATAAAAATGGTTTGTGGACAAATCCAACCACAAAAAATCCTACCAAAAACAACTGTAAATAGAATAACAAAGACTACTCCTATTATCATTGAAAGTACTAGCAAATGGAAATCTTGTGGCCAAAAAGGAAATCCGAAAATATGAAACCTTCTTTCTAAAACATTAAATAATAAAAATTGATTTCCATTTATTTTTATAAATGGTGCAGCTATTAATGATAGTAATAAAAAATAACTTACGTATGTTCTGTATTTATAAAATTCCCCTGTTGGTTTTTTAGGAAATACCCAAGAGCGCTTCCCTTCTTTATTTATAGTACTAATGCTATCTCTAAATTTTTCACTCTTGGGCTTTTCCATTATCAACTATTAAAAACTAACAACTAAATTTTACTCTCCTTCAAACAAATCTCCTTGTGGAGCTTTGGCATTATCTGGATTGGTACCTTTTAAAGACATCACATAACTTGCAACTTTCTGAACATCTTTAGGTTTTAAGGTTTTTTCCCAAGGAACCATTCCTTTTCCTGCTCGTCCTCCTTTAGAAATTGTTTTAAAAACATTTTTTATACCTCCTCCTAAAATCCAATATTCATCTGTTAAATTTGGTCCTATACCTCCGCCTCCATCTTTTCTATGACAAGCCGCACAATTTAAATTAAATACAGCTTTCCCTCTTCCTAAAGACGCTTCATCAGTCAATTCAGTAACCGTTTCAATAGCAATTACCTCTTCTTTAGACGTTGCTTTGAAAGCATCTAACTCTCTTTGCGCTATAGCTACGGCATTTTCATATTCTGTTACCTGATTATCGCCATCTAAAATGTGATATTTAACTAAATAAACTACTCCAAAAATCATCGTAGCATAAAACATATATAGCCACCAAGGCGGTAAATTATTATCTAACTCTTTAATCCCGTCATAATCATGATCTAATTCAATTTCAGTTTCATTTTCTATTGCTTTCGCTTGTGTCCATTGCTGAATTATTTTTTTTAACCAAGCCCAGTTATCTATGTCTTTTGGATTAATACCCTCTTTTTCTAATTGTAGTTCTTCTGCTTTCTTTAATGCTATTATGTTTACCAATTCTTTTAATAACACTACTAATATCAGAGCTACAATTGTTATCCATACTAGTGGATTTTCATATAAACTAAATGGATTCTTATAAGAAGTGATAGCTTTTGTAATGGCAAAAATGGTTACCGTTAAAAAAACAACATAAGCTAATGATTGAATGTATTTTCTCATATTACTTTCTTTATTAATTATCTAATGGTAATTGACTTACTTTATTCAAATACCCTTTTTTTGCTGTAAATACCCACCAAAAAAGCACTACAAAAAAGGTAAAGAATATTGTTAGTGAAATTATTGGGTAAATTTCTACTCCAGCAATACTTTCTAAATGGTTTTTCACAAACTTTAGCATGATTCTAATTTTTTACACTTAATTGTTCCTCTATATCCTTAACTTTTATGTCAGTTCCTAATCGTTGCAAATAAGCTATCAATGCAACAATTTCTCTATCTTTCATCTCTATGAACTGTAGTCCATTTTCTTTTGCATATTTTTTGTCTGCCTTATATATTTTAGCAAAATCTGGATCTGCATATAAATTTTCTTCAATCTGCTTTCCTTGTACATCCATTTGGTGTTGAGCATTGTTAATATCCTCTTCACTATAAGGAACCCCTAAAGCTACCATTGCTTTCATTTTTCCTTCTATATCAGATTTATCTAATTTATCTTTTAATAGCCATGGATATCTAGGCATTATTGAACCTGGTGAAGTACTCTGCGGGTCATACATGTGATTTAAATGCCAACTATCCGAATACTTTCCTCCTATTCTTAACAAATCTGGCCCTGTACGTTTACTTCCCCATAAAAAAGGATGATCATAAACAAACTCACCTGCTTTTGCATACTCTCCATAACGTTCTACTTCACTTCTAAATGGTCTAATCATCTGTGAATGGCACCCAACACATCCTTCACGGATATAAATATCTCTACCTTCTAACTCTAAAGGACTGTATGGTTTTACACTTGAAATAGTTGGTATATTTGATTTTACTAATAACGTTGGAACTATTTGAATTACTCCACCAATTAAAATGGCAATGGTTGCATAAATAGTTAGTTTTATTGGCCTTCTTTCTAACCATGTATGCCATGTTTCTCCTCCTGTTCTGTATTTTGATACTTTAACCAATGCAGGAGCTTCTGCTAACTCATCTGTTACACCTCTTCCTTGTTTTACTGTTTTTACCACATTGTATAGCATTACTATTGCTCCTACAATAAACATACTTCCTCCAATAGCTCTCATCCAATACATTGGTATTATTTCATACACAGTTTCTAGAAAGTTGCCATAAGTTAAGGTACCATCAGGGTTAAACTGTTTCCACATAGAAGCTTGTACAAAACCTGCTACATACATTGGAAGTGCGTACATTATTATACCTAAAGTTCCAATCCAAAAGTGAAAATTTGCTAAGGCTGTAGAGTATAATTTTGTTTTAAATAATCTTGGTATTAACCAGTACAACATTCCAAATGTTAAAAAGCCGTTCCATGCCAATGCTCCAACATGTACATGCGCTATAATCCAATCACTAAAATGAGCTATTGCATTTACATTTTTAAGAGATAACATAGGCCCTTCAAATGTTGCCATTCCGTAACCCGTAATTGCAACCACCATAAATTTTAGCACTGGATCTACTCTAACTTTATCCCAAGCTCCTCGTAATGTTAATAATCCATTAATCATACCTCCCCAAGAAGGTGCTATTAGCATTACAGAAAAAGCAACTCCTAGGTTTTGCGCCCACTCAGGTAATGAGGTATATAATAAATGATGTGGTCCGGCCCATATATATATAAATATTAATGACCAAAAATGCACAATGGATAGTCTATAAGAATATACTGGACGATTTGCTGCTTTAGGAACAAAGTAATACATTAACCCTAGAAAAGGAGTTGTTAAGAAAAATGCTACCGCATTGTGCCCATACCACCATTGAACTAATGCGTCTTGTACCCCCGCGTACACAGAATAACTCTTTAAAAAACTTACAGGTAGTTCTAAACTATTAAAGATATGAAGCACAGCTACGGTAACAAATGTTCCCAAATAAAACCAAACTGCAACGTATAAGTGACGCTGCCTTCTTTTTAAAATTGTCCAAATCATATTCGCTCCAAAGGCAACCCAAACTAAGGCTATAGCAATATCTATAGGCCATTCTAACTCAGCGTATTCTTTAGAAGTTGTATACCCTAACGGTAATGTAATTGCTGCTGCTATTATTATTAACTGCCATCCCCAAAAATTAAAATTACTTAGAAAATCACTGGCCATTCTTGTTTTTAATAGTCTTTGAAGCGAATAATAAACTCCAGCAAAAATGGCATTTCCTACAAAGGCAAAAATTACAGCATTGGTATGTAACGGGCGTAACCTTCCAAAACTCAACCACGAAATTCCGTCAGTAATATTGGGAAATAAAAACATAAAAGCCAGTAGTAATCCTACTGAAAATCCAACAAGCCCCCATAACATTGTTGCATAAATAAACTTCTTTACGATTTTATTATCGTAATAAAATTGTTGCATTTCCATAATCAATTTTTATTGGTTAATATTCTCTTTCTTTACTAATTCATCATCAAAAAGCATTCGTACAGAAGGTGTATACGAATCATCATATTGTCCATTTTTCACGGAAATAATAAATGCTATAAAAAACAATATAGCTATCAGTATACTTAGTGTTAGTAGTAGGTAAATAACGCTCATAATCATTCAAATTATTATACGTCAAAGGTAGATTGGAGTTACTTCTTAAAATATGATATTTATCATATTAAAGTTTTTTCAGCACAAAAAAAAGACTGTTTTAAAACAGTCTTTTTAGCTAAATATTTTTAGTAATATTATTTAAGTAGTTTCTGTAGGCCTGTCATCAAAATTCTTTCTAAAATAACATATTCACCATCAGACAGAAACAACTCTTTTATTTCATTAAATAACTTATCTATCTCTACTTTTGAAGAATTAAACACTTCTAAAGTATCTTGAATTTTTTGAATACTTTGGTAATCGTTATCTTTTTTAAATTCTAATCTCATCTTATGATACATATCACTTCCAAACCTAGAAATAATCATATCTAATTCTTCTGATGTTTCTTTATAATCTGCATTCATACAGTAAATAAAAATGTACGTATACAGTTCTTGTACTGTCCAGTTTGTTTCAATTATTGTTTTCATGACGCCTGAGTTTTAAGTTATACTCAAAGTTATCAATTAATTAACTAAAAAAGCATGATATAAGTCATAAATATTTAACTAACAATAAATTACACTAAACCGTCATAGAAAACAATTTTAGATTTGATTGTTTTTCGTATAATTTTTTATCAAATGCCATACAGATATTTCTAACAAATGGACGTGCTTTTTCTGGAACTTCTATCCCTATATCATCTATTATCACCAAACCATCTTTTTCCATTTCTTGTAATTTATCTATGTGAAAAGACAAATTATTCACTTGTAATTTATTGTCTTGCCATGAAGTTTTAAAATGACACATAATATTTAAAATATGCTGACGAATAACCAGATCTTCTTGTGACAAAATATGTCCCCTAAAAATTGGAATTTCTCCATTATTCACCAGCCTTTCATATTCTTTAACTGTTTTAACATTTTGAGCAAAACCATACCAAGAATCAGATATTGCTGACATCCCTAAACCAATCATTAACTGTGTTTTATTAGCAGAGTACCCCATAAAGTTTCTATGTAATGTTTTACTTTGTGAAGCTTTGTATAAGGAATCTGTAGGCAACGCAAAATGATCCATTCCTATTTCTACATATCCTATTTCTGAAAATAGTTTTTTTCCTATTTCATACAATTTTCTTTTTTCATCACCATTGGGTAAATCATTTTCATTAAAACCTCTTTGTCCTACTCCTTTTACCCAAGGTACATGTGCATAGCTGTAAAATGAGATTCTATCTGGTTGTAATTCTTTTGTTTTATTAATGGTATCAATTACATTTTCTTTTGTTTGAAATGGCAATCCAAAAATTAAATCATGACTAACAGAAACATATCCAATTTCCCTAGCCCATTTTGTTACTTTTTCAACCTCTGAAAAAGTTTGCTCTCTATTAATTGCTTTTTGTACTTCTTCATTATAGTCTTGCACCCCAAAACTAACTCTTGTAAAACCAACATCATAAAGTGCTTGTAATTGCTCTTTGCTTGTATTATTAGGGTGTCCTTCAAAACTAAATTCATGATTTGGGTGTTTAATAGCATAATCAAACAATCCATCCATTAACCTTAAAAGTTCTTCTTTTTGAAAAAAAGTAGGTGTGCCACCTCCTAAATGAATCTCCTTAACCACAGGTGTTTCATCAACTAAATTGGTATATAACTGCCACTCTTTTAAAACAGTATCTATATAAGGTTTTTCTAATTCATGTCTTTTAGTTATATGTTTATGACATGCACAAAACGTACATAAACGCTCACAAAATGGTAAATGAATGTACAAACTTATTCCTTCTGTTTGATTACTTTCTTTAAATGACTTTTTAAAAGATTCTATCCATTTGTCTATAGAAAATGTGTTTGAATCCCAATAAGGCACTGTTGGATAGCTAGTATATCTTGGCCCTGGTATATTGTATTTTTGAATGAGTGATTCCATCATCTAATTAAGCTATTTCTATAGCCAAGGCTACCATTTCTTTAAATGTTTGTTCTCTTTCTTCTGAAGAAGTTCTCTCTCCTGTTACTAAACTGTCTGAAATAGTAAGAATAGATAATGCTTCTACTTTATTTTTTGCTGCGATGGTATATAATGCAGCTGTTTCCATTTCTACGCATAAAACTCCAAAATCTGCCCATTTCTTATAACTTTCAAAATCATCAGCGTAAAATTCATCGGAACTGAGTACATTCCCTGCTTTTAACACTATTTCTTTTTGTGCTGCTACTTGCATAACTTTTTGTAGTAATTTGAAACTTACTGTAGGTGCATAGTCTGCACCATTAAAACGAATTTTGTTTAACCCTGAGTTTGTGGAAGCAGCTAATGCTATTACTATATCTCTGATTTTAACTTCTTTTTGATATGAACCTGCTGAACCAACTCTAATAAGTTTTTTAACACCATACTCATTAATTAACTCATGTGCATAAATTAATGCTGATGGTACTCCCATTCCTGTTCCTTGGACTGAAATTCTTTTTCCTTTATAAGTTCCTGTAAACCCTAACATACCACGCACATTGTTATAACAAACAGGGCTCTCTAAAAATGTTTCTGCTATCCATTTTGCTCTAAGCGGATCTCCAGGTAATAATACCGTCTCTGCTATTTCTCCTTTTTTTGCTTCTATATGTACGCTCATGTAATGCTTTTTTAGTAAGATCCGTCTTTTATATTTCCTTCAGTAACCAAAGCTACTCCAGATGATGTTCCTAAACGAGTTACTCCGATTTTTATATATGTCTGAGCTGTGGCTATGTCTCTAATACCGCCTGCAGCTTTTATTTCTATTTTATTTTTTGCTATTTCTTTCATAACAGTAACATCCTCAACTGTGGCTCCATTTGTTCCAAACCCCGTAGAAGTTTTGATAAAATCTGCTCCTGCATTTATAGCTAATTGACTCACTTTTTTTATTTGCTCTTGAGTTAAATAACAATTTTCAAAAATTACTTTTAATGTATAATGCCCAATTGCTAATTTAACTTGACGGATTTCTTCTTCTACTTTCTCATATTCTCCGTCTAATAAGTTTCCTATATTAATAACCATGTCTATTTCTTCTGCTCCATCAACCACTGCTTGCCTAGCTTCAAATATTTTTGACTTGGCACACATTGCTCCTAACGGAAAACCAACTACTGCAGCTACTTTTACATTGCTCCCTTTTAATTCTTCTTTAGCTAATGCTACATAGCTACCGTTTACACATACCGCATAGAAATTATGAGTTTTAGCTTCTTTACATAAATGAATAATATCTTTTTGAGTTGCTGTTGCTTTCAATAAAGTATGATCTATATATTGGTTTATGTTATCCATATTTATTTTATTTTGTAACTAATTAAATTTGTAGCAATGGTAGTAAATAATACTATACTAATAGAGCTTAGAGGCATTAAAATAGCTGCTATTATTGGAGTTAATTGTCCAGTTACTGCAAAATACACCCCAACTATATTGTAAGCTAAAGATAGTAAAAAACAGTACTTAATTATTTTTACTGTTTGTTTAGACAACTTTATAAAAGTAGTTAAATAATGAAATCTTGAAGCATCTAAAATAGCATCGCAGGCGGGAGAAAACACATTAATATCTTCAGATATAGCTACACCAACATTACTCTGTGCTAATGCTCCAGCGTCATTCAAGCCATCGCCAACCATCATTACTTTTTTATCTAGCTTTTGTAAATTTTCTATATAAGTAAGCTTATCTTTAGGTTTTTGATTAAACACTAAATTTGTTTTATTAGGCAAATGCTTTTCTAAGTATTTTTTTTCTCCATTATTATCTCCTGATACTACAGCCAAATCATAATCATGACTTAACATCCCTAATACCTTTTCCATTCCTTGTCTATAAGAGTTCTTAAAAGTAAACTTACCTAGGTATTCTCTATCTATACTCAAATGCACTGAAGTATCCATGTTACTAACTTCAGATTTATTTTTTACAAATGAAGACGATCCTACCTTTAGTTTATTATTTCCACAAATGGTTTCTATTCCTTTTCCTACATGTTCTTTAAAATCATCAATAGCTACTATTTTATCATCTTTCAATGTATTATATAAAGTTCTACTTAATGGATGGTTAGAAGCTCGTAAAGAACTTTTTAATATACTTTTTTGTTTATTTTTTATTGGTTGACCGTAATATTCAACTTCGCTTTTTTTAGTATTGGTTAGCGTTCCTGTTTTATCAAAAACTACACTATTTATAGTAGCTAATTGCTCAATTACAGTAACATTTTTTAAATAAAACCTTTGTTTACCAAAAATTCGTAGCATATTTCCCAAAGCAAAAGGAGCTGCCAATGCTATTGCACACGGACAAGCAATAATTAATACCGCTGTAAAAACATTTAAAGCTTTATTAGCATCATAAAATACCCAAAATAAGGTAGCAATAAAAGCAATAGTTAGCACTGCAATAGTAAAATTCTCTCCTATTGTATTAGTTAGTGTCTTAAACGAAGTATTCTTATCTTTTTTAAAAACATCATTGCTCCATAATTGTGTTAAGTAGCTTTGAGAAACTGAATTTAACACTTCCATTTCTATACTTCCTGAAATTTGTTTACCTCCTGCGTATATCTTATCTCCAGAACTTTTATTAACTGTATTTGCTTCCCCTGTAACAAAGCTATAATCTATAGCAGCTTCTCCTTTTATTAAAACACCATCTACAGGAATTAATTCTTGATTTCTAATTAATAATCGATCTCCTTTTTCTACTTTATAAATAGATATATTTTCTTCTTTTTCTTTTCCTAACCTTGTTACTGAAATTGGAAAATAGGATTTATAATCCCTTTCAAATGATAAAAATTGATATGTTTTTTGCTGGAAAAACTTCCCTAATAATAAAAAGAAAACCAAACCAGTTAAACTATCAAAAAAACCAGTTCCTAAATCAAAAACAATTTCTACTGTACTTCTTATAAATAAAACGATAATTCCTAATGCAATAGGTACATCAATGTTTAAAACTTTAGATTTTATTCCTTTATAAGCTGAGATAAAATAATCCGTGCTTGCGTAAAAAATTACAGGTAATGAAAAAATAAACATCAGCCATCTAAAAACAAATTTGTATTGCTCTAACCAATATTCTGATACTTCAAAATATTCTGGAAAAGACAGAAACATTACATTTCCATAAGCAAATCCTGCAACACCAAGTTTATAAATTAAATTACGGTTCACTTTTTTCTTTCCTACTTCATAATCTTCTAAACTTATATAGGGTTCGTAGCCAATACTACTTAACATTACTACTATTTCTTTTAAAGTTATACTAGTATCATACGTAATTCTTACTGTTTTTTTAGGAAAATTAACTCTTGATTGTTTAATCTCTTTTTTTAGCTTGTGTAGGTTTTCTAAAACCCAAATACAAGAGCTACAATGAATATGCGGAATACATAAATTGATAACAGCTACAGATTCATTCTTAAACTCTAGTAACTTTTCAACTATCTCCTCGTTCTCAAGAAAGTTGTACTTTCCTTTGATTTCTTCAGGAGTAGCTCCAGGACTGTTTTCAAAGTTGTAATAACAAGTTAAATCATTTTCTGAAAAAATTTCATAAACTGTTTTACATCCGTTACAACAAAATAATTTATCATCAATCTTAATTGCATCTATATCACATTCATTACCACAATGAAAACAGTTATCTCCCTTCATACTTTTGTTGATTACTCACTGCAAAGATGCTGTTATGCTTGTTTTAAAAATATGATATTTATCAGCTTTTTGGTATCTTTGATACACTACAAAAAGCTACATTATGGACGGGAAGTGTGAACAATGTATTGTGCGAAAATTTAACTCTTTAAAAGCATTAACAAAAGAGGAACTAGTTAGAATATCTAGTTGTAAAACCCATAAACTATATAAAAAAGGAGACATTCTTTTTGAAGAAGGAAAACATATTAATGGTGTTTTTTGCATAAAAAATGGTGTTTGCAAAGTTTCTAAAAGGAGTGATAATGGACGTGATCAAATTGTACATTTAATTAAAAGAGGTGATTTAATAGGAGAACGTAGCTTAATTAATAATGAAGTTTCTAATTTAAAAGCTGTAGCAGTTAATGATATGGAAGTTTGTTTTATTCCTAAAGAAGAAATTATAAATGACCTAGCTAGAAATCCAAACTTTACTATGGAGGTTTTAAAAAACATGGCCACTTCTCTTAAAAATGCAGATAATATTATAGTAGATATGGCTCAAAAAACGGTAAAGCAACGCTTAGCAGCCACTTTGTTATATTTAGATGAACGTTTTACTAAACATGATAATGGTGCTATTGACATCCATCTTACTAGAGAAGATATTGCTAACATTATAGGAACTGCAACTGAATCTGCCATTAGACTTCTTTCAGAATTAAAAAAGAAACAACTAATTCGTTTACAAGGAAAAGATATTTTTGTGTTGGATGTAAAAGGATTACGTACTATTGCTGATGGTTTTTAATATTATATTAATTTGTTATTAGAAAATGAAAATTATTCAACTTTTACTTATTTCACTTACAATTTCTCTTGTTTCTTGTAAGCTCACGGTTTCTGAAAGGAACACTAAAAAGACTATTCCTTTTTTTGACTTTAATTCTGTAGAAAAATACAAACAAAGTAAATTAACAGGCCAAATTGTTAATGATTATAGTAATATTCTTAATCCTTCTCAAAAACGGCAATTAACGAGTTTAATTAGTAACTATTATAAAAAAACGACACGTCAAATAGCTTTAGTTACCGTTAATAATATTGAATCTTACACGGATATTAGAAAGTTTAGTACTGATTTAGGAAACTATTGGGGCATAGGAAGTGCTGAAAAAAACAACGGTATTTTAATCGTTTTTTGTAATCCTTGTAAACAAATAAGAATTGCTACTGGACTAGATACCCAAAAGGTTTTAACAGACGACATTTGTAGCACTATACTTAACAATAATATGATTCCTTATTTTAAGGAAGGTAAATTTTATGAGGGTTTTGAAAACGGGATTACTGAATTAATTAAACAATGGAAATAAACTCATGCCTATAGACAACATACCTGAACTCTATTTCAATACAAATAAACCTAAACCTAATTTATTTGTATACGACTTAAAAATGACCGAAGATTCTATAAAAACTAAGGTCAATTTAAACATGCATATGTTTAGTTTTTTACAAACTGGCAAAAAACAAGTTCATTTTGCTAACACCTCAGCATTCGTTAATAATAATCAATCTATTCTTATAAAAAAGGGAAATTGTTTATGGAGTGAGTTGTTGGATAAAGATACTATTTACTTCTGTAAACTTTTCTTTTTTTCTGAAGAGAATCTTAAGGAGTTTTTAAATAAACAAATGATTAAGTCTAAAGAAAAAAAGGTAAAATCTTCATCTTTTTTCACCATTGATAATGATGAATATTTAGGCTATTATTTTAACTCATTAACTACCATTACTAACAAACGTTCTACTTTTTCAAACGCTTTATTGTCTATTAAATTTGAAGAGCTTTTAATGTATTTATTGAGTAAATATGGAGCTCGTTTTGAAAACTATTTAATCTCTTTAGTTACCCCAGAAACATCTTCATTTAAAAAAAGCATTGAGCAAAATATTTTTACACCTTTATCTTTAGAAGAAATTGCTTTTTTGTGTAATATGAGTCTCTCAACTTTTAAACGTCATTTTTTAAAAGAGTATAACATTTCTCCTGGTAAATGGTTTCGTGAGCAACGTTTATTAAAGGCTAAAGAATTATTAGAACAAGGAAATCTAACTTCTTCTGATATTTATTTAAATCTAGGCTATAACAACTTATCCAACTTTAGTAATGCCTTTAAAACCAGATTTGGTATAAATCCAACTCAGGTTTAAATGGACTTTATTCATAACTTATTGAACTTTTATCGTAAATATCTAAACACTTTTATCTATTAATTTTGCTGTACTTTAAAACTAATACATTAAATTATGAACATTACTTTAGAACAAGCAGAAGAAATTATTGCAAAAGCCAAAGCAAAATCTGTAGAAATAGATACTAAAATGAATATTGCTGTAGTAGATGCAGGTGCTAACTTAGTAGCGTTTGCTAGAATGAATGGTGCTTGGTTAGGATCATTAGATATTTCTATTAAAAAAGCTAAAACAGCTCGTTTTTTTGATATGAACACTGGTACTGTAGGAGAATTATCTCAACCTGGTGGTGCTTTATTTAATATTGAACACTCTAACAATGGTTTAATTACCTTTCCTGGAGGTGTGCCATTAAAGGATGCTGATGGTAACATTATTGGTGCTGTTGGTGTAAGTGGTAGCACAGTAGAAAATGACCATATTGTTGCGGAAGCTGCCGCTAATGCTATTTTAGCAACCGTATAAAATATTTATCTAAATAATTTTATTTTAAAACTACAGTCTATTGGCTGTAGTTTTTTTTATTTATGATACTTTCTAAAAAAATTACGTATTTCTTTCCTTTCTTCTTACAACATCATTCCATTTTTAGTATTCGAAAATTTTCTAAAAAACTGGGTAACATTTCTTTTTAAGTAGCACTATACAGTATAAAATACTGTTTACTGAATTCATTATCAAATTATAAAACAGCTAAATAGTATCTAAAACTTAAAAACAAACACATTCCTAATGAAAAAAAATGTCATCTCAGCGTTTATGTTACTATTTACAGTAACTTTTATCAATGCTCAATCTACCACCAATGTTGGTGTAGATTCAGGTAATCAAGGAACAAATAATAGTTTTTTTGGCTATCAAGCTGGGCAATTAACCACCTCCAGTAACAATTCCTTTTTTGGAGCTAAAGCAGGTGCTAAAAACACTACAGGCCTCTATAATCTTTTTATTGGAAATAGCTCTGGTTTTAATAATATCTCAGCATCCAATAACTTATTTATTGGAAGTTTTTCTGGTTATAGTAATGTTAATGGTAATTTTAACTTATTTCTTGGAGCAAATGCAGGGCTTAACAACACCTCAGCTTCTAACAACCTATTTTTAGGTTATAATTCAGGAAAAGAAAATACTACAGGAAACAATAACCTTTTTATTGGTGCTACTTCTGGATTTAAAAACACATTAGGAAACTTTAATACTTTTATAGGTAAAGATGCAGGTAGAAGTAATACATCTGCTTCTTATAATATGTTTTTAGGAGCAAAAACAGGCTACTCTAACACTACAGGTACACTTAACACTTTTTTAGGTTATTATTCTGGTTATGCCAATACTACTGGGATAAACAATGTATATATAGGTGCTTTAGCTGGGCAATCTGGCATTGGAGACAGAAACGTTTTTATAGGTTCTCATGCAGGATTTAAAAATAAAGGTGAAGGTAATGTTCTTATTGGTAATTATGCTGGATATAATGAAGCTGGTAGTAACAAGTTATATATAGAAAACTCTAACGATTCTACTCCACTAATTTATGGAGACTTTAGTACAAACAGAATTGGAATTAATACTAAAACATTTAATAGTAATGAGAGCTTAGCTGTAAAAGGAAACACTTTTATAGATGGTGCTTTAAAAAGCGTTAATGGAGCCATTTTAGGAGAAGATGTATCTGTTAGTAGTTATCCTCTACGTTTAGGTAAAAATGTAGATGGAGAAAAGAAAAATTTTCTTTGGCATATAAGTAAAACTGGATATTTAGAGCAAAGTGTATGGGATTTTAATGGAAAAAGAAGACAACAAACTTGGGCATATCCTAATTTAACTTCAAACTCATATCATGATACAAACGGTGATGAGTTTTTCAAAGTACAATGGAGTCAAGACGGTACTTTTCTTCAAATGGGAAAACCAAACTCTAAACTACGAGTGGGTAGACTTTCAGAATACCTTCCTGAAAAAGCAATGGTTGTAAATGGAGCCTCAGTAATTGAAGGGGATTTTAAAGCCAATACAGGTATTTTTGAAGCTAAAAGCTTAGATGCAGCAATTGAAGCAGATGCAGCAGGAAATTGGCAAGATAGAAACCTTAATAGTATTGCTTTATCTGCAGGAAGATTGGTAGGAACCTACGACAATGGTTTTGAAGAAAGATTACTTAACTTTTTTGATTTTCCTAATTCTGTGTTTTTTGGCATTGAAGATCAAAACAATAAAGGAAGGTTACGCTTTATTGCTGACAAAGGAAAAGAAAGTCAATTCATTTTATTAGATAAAGATCAGTCAGAATATTTTAAAGTATTAGAGTTTGCAGATGGAGCTAAAGTAATGCAAATGGGTAAGCCAAACTCAAGATTAAGAATAGGAACTTATGGAGATTACCTTACACAACATGCGGTAGTGATAAAAGGTAGCTCTATGTTTGAAGGAAAAATAATAACTAATGATATTGTTGGTATTGGTACTTCAAGTCCGGATCCCAAATTTAAACTATCTGTCAACGGTCAAGTAAGAGCTAAAGAAGTAACTGTGGAAACGGATTGGGCAGATTATGTTTTTGAAAAGGATTACAACCTTCCTACCTTAAAAGAGGTTGAAACTCATATAAAGGAGAAAGGACACCTTAAAAACATACCTTCTGCTAAAGAAGTGGCTGAAAAAGGAATCAAAATAGGCGAAATTAATGCCAAGCTTTTAGAAAAAATTGAAGAGTTAACCTTATACACTATTTCTCAAGAAAAGAAAATACAAACACAAGAGAACCGATTAAAAAGACTAGAACAATTATTACTGGATAAGCAAAACAAGTAATAACTATGTTTTTTATTCTTAGCTATTAATTACTAATATCTAAACAAATTTCTCATGCAAATAAACAATAAAAATAACCTCACAAATAAAGAAGTTACTACAAAGCCTTCGCATAAAGCCATTGCGTTGTTTTTTATATTTACTTTTTTACAAAGTTTACTCCCACATCATCAATTATGGGCTAACAATAATGGTCCAAATGCTCCTGAAGCCATGGCTTTTGAACCCGTTGATGCTACTGATATGGTTAACTTAGCAACGGGTGATATGTCTTATGTATTACCTATATTAAACGTGCCAAGTCCTGAAGGAGGCTATCCTTTGGCACTATCCTATCACGCTGGCATTGCTATGGATCAACAAGCTTCATGGGTTGGTTTAGGTTGGTCTTTGAATCCTGGTGCTATTAATAGATCTATAAATGGCTTTCCAGATGACTGGAAAGATTCCAAAAGAACAGATATGATATATAATATTGGAGGAGAATCTACAAGTAATAAATTATCATTAAGCGTAGGTTGGGGAGGTAATGGAAAATATTCTGTGGGTTTATACTCTGCTTGGGGTGAAAATAGAGCCTTTGGAGGTGAAACATCTAGCTATTTTGCTTTTGGAGCTCATGCAGGTTTTAAAGGAAAAGATGCTACTTTGGGAATTAATGCAGGTTCAAACGGAATTGGTATTTCATATGCTAGTAATAGAATTGGAGGAGGTGGTATTTCTTTAAACTCCACAAAAAATGGACTAGGTATATCGTTAACATCAACTAGTGGAGGAAACTTTAATATAGCAAATGTAGGAACATCTAAAAATAACAACTCAGCATCTTCAGCTACTTCTTATTCACAATCAGGAAGTGCCATAATGGTAGATTTTAGTCTTTATTTTAAAGCTTTAAAAATAAACTTGAATTATTCAAAGTCTCCAAAGCTTAGATACTGGAACCATGATAAAAAAACATATACTGCTACGGGTACTTTATACTCTGGCCAATTAAATGAAGTATTATCTTCTCAAAACACAAAGCTACCATATTTACAAGATTTTGATGCGTATGAGGTAAAGAACAATACTGATAGGTCTAAAGCAAATTACGACAATAATTTAACAAACTTAGCCTTCGATCATTATAGTATTGCTGCGCAAGGTTTATCTGCTACAATGTCTCCAGTAATTAGTAATTCTGGTACTATTCACCAAATGAGAAGGGATATTAACACTCATACTATTGATGGAGAACATAATACAATTATGCCCTATAGGAAAAGATCTTTTTCTAAAAGTATTGGAACCAATAACACCATTCACTTTTACATGGATAATGAATATTCATCATACTTATCTCTATCTTCAAACTTGTTAAATATTCCACCACCAGCCGAACATACAAGACCTTCTGAGCTTTTCGATGGATTCGAGGCTGAAAACAGTTCTTTAAATACTTCCTTTACTAATAATGGAATAACATTTAATAATTATAATGAAAACTCTAAGAGAATAACTAAAGGGTCTTACATTGAAACTTTTACCAATAAACAAATTCTAAATTCAAATATTCTAGGTTTTACCAACTCTCTTACTAACCGTGATGATTACAATGAAGATGGTATTGGCGGATTTAAAATTACAACTTCAGATGGTAAAACATATTTTTATACAATACCTGTTTATCAAAAAGAAAAGTTTGACAGAAGCTCTTCTTTAAAACACGATATAGAAGATAAATTTTTTGAACAACATTCTTTAGATAGTTATGCTACTCATTGGCTTTTAACCGCCATTGTTGGCCCCGATTATATAGATACGAATGGAAATTATATTATAGATAAAAATGACTATGGATATTGGGTTAATTTTGATTACGGAAAATGGACAGATGGATATACATGGAGAACTCCTCTTGAAGGTTATGAGTTTAATGAAAAGTCTAAAAGTTATGGATGGGGAAGCAAAGAAATTTATTACCTAGATAGAATAAAAACAAGAACTCATACAGCTCTCTTTGTAAAGGAAGCAAGAAAAGATAATAAATCTAGTAAAATTAAAATAGGCAATAGTAAAACAGATAGAAAATGGTATACCGAAATACTACTCGGCTTCTCAGATTATAATATGTTTAAAGGAACAGACAATAAAATCTATAAACCAGGTCTATATGAAAATTACGCTTTCAACTCTTACTTTGACGCAAATAATCAATCTATTAGAGCAGACAATAGTTTTTATTATAATTCAAAAGAACAAAAAACGTTAAGATTAAAAGAAATATTACTTTTAAACAATAGTGATATTCCTATTAATTTTTCAAAAGCCAATGGAGAAAAACCTATTGAAATTGGAGAAATGTTTTTTACTGAAAGACAAAGAGTAACATGTTGTAAAGGAGAAGGTCACACCCTTATTTATGATAGTGGTGATAAAGTAGTTCAAAAAGCAAATAAAAAGTGGAAAGGCCACTATTATCAGCAAATAATGGATGAAAGTGATGTAGAAACCTCATCTTTTAACTTAAGAGAAAAAGCCATTCAAGTTATAGATTTTAAACACGACTATTCTTTATTAAAAAACACACCTAATTCAGAAGCTACATCTAAGGGAAGATTAACGTTAACGGAATTAAATATAAAGGGTAAAGCTGGAAATAACATTACTCCTCCATATAAGTTTGATTATTATAACAGTGAAAATTACAATCCAAAAAACAGAGATGATTGGGGGTATACGAAAAACAATCCAGCGTCAAGCAGTCTTAAATCAATAACTAATCCATTAGGAGGTAAAATAAATATTGAATATGAAACAGATGATTATTACGAAGAAGCTTCTATTTCAAAAAGAGTTTATGAAAATGGGTTACAGTTCAAATTTTACAATTACAACAACAAACTACGTTTTGATGTTGAAAAAGCTCCTGAAAGTGAGGTTCAAGGTAATTTTTCTGATTATTTTAATATAGGAACTCCAATAATTGCAGACATATGGGCTTGTTTAGCACATGAATATAATGATTGGGGATGTAAATCTAGAAGTGGTAGTATCAACATTCCTCTTAAGGAGATTGATGTAGTCACAGTTTCGGATAACAAAGTTACATTTGAAACTAGTCTTTCCTATACAAGTAATCATAGAGATGGTCTTAATTGGCTTTATGATGCTGGACCAATGGGTAATGATTTTTCAAGACATATTATGCAAAACACAAGAAGAGGAGCATGCCCAGATTTGAGTGGTGGTTGCTCAAATAGAACACGGGTAACATTTCAATATAAATTAATCGCTCAAAACTCTCAAAAAAACCTAGCCGGTGGGGGCCTAAGAGTAAAAAAAATAGGTGTTTTTGAAAATGATACTGAAGTTTCTTCTAAAACATACTATTATAACATTCCTAATTTCGATCAAAACCCTACAAGTACAGGATATAAATCTTCAGGAACTACCTCGTATGCACCTTCAAAGCATGATAAAGATATACTTTATTTAAATGAATTACCTAGTCCTGGAATTGTATATAAAAATGTAAAAGTTCTCAATAGTGATGGAACTTATAATTTATATGATTTTAAAGGACTTGATAAAGCAGTAGGAACTAACGATAACTTTAGTATGGGAGATATCTTAAAAATTAAAGTAGCTCAAAATGCAGATTATACATCTAAACACATAAAATCTACAACAACAATTTCGAAGATCAATATAAAAAAATATGAAGAAACTAAAAACTTTGGAAGCATTGGTAGGCTAATAAAAGTAGCTTCTTATAATTCAAATGATCAATTACTAAGAAAAGTTGTAAATTCTTATAAAACCGATTTTAATGCACAAAAGCAAGGTGTGGTAGAAGAGTCCTTTAATTCATATAAATACATTGATAATAAGGATGAGCAAAAGATAAACTACAACATTTCAGTTGCTTCTATTAAAAAAATCCCTTCTGTTTTAAGAAGTACAACAACTTTTGAAAATGGATATTCATTTTTTAAAGACTATAATTCTTTTGATTTTAACACAGGAGAGCCTCTGGATATAATAACCACATTAAGCAATGGCACTACTTTTAAAACACGAAATATTCCTGCGTATACAATACCCGAATACTCTGGTGAATTAGATAAAAATGAAGATGGGGTTCCTGATGGTTTTGGAATGGGATCTAAAGTAGATAACCCCACCAATAAAAACATGCTAACACAACAAGCCATTAATTTAACTCAAATAAAAGGAAGTAGGAATCAATGGAAAACAACTAGTGCAAATATTACTACATGGAACAAGAATTGGTTATATCGTAACTATGATGGTAGTTTATTCAAACCTAGAAGTAATGCCGCTAAAATATGGAGAAAACATAAAAATTATGTTTGGAAAGGGCCTATTGAAAATGATGGTGCTTATGCAGGTTATCTTGGAGATTTTGATAACTTCAATTGGATCTACCCTAACGAACAAACAAATTTAAATTGGACAGCAACTTCCACTATTAATTTATATAACCATTTTTCATCTCCATTAGAAACTATTGATATTAATGGTAACAAAATGGCTTCTGTAATGAATGGAGATAATACTAAAGTTGAAGCCGTTGCTAATGCAGGATATACAGAAATATTTTACAGTGGAGCTGAAAATAGAATAAATAACTCTAACTTTTTAGGTAAAGAAATTCAAGGAGCTAATTACAGAGACAATTCGTTGGCTCACACAGGACAATATTCTCTAAAACTAAGTTCAGGGGATAAAGGGTATCATATGGCAATGCATATAGGAGATTCCCACCGCGCTGGGGATTACAAAATTTCTGTATGGATTAATAAAGCTAATGCAGATAAAGCTAGAATATTTATTAATGATGAATTAAAATCATTTAATGGTGAGAGTATCACCTCTGGTAACTGGATACAGTTAAATCATTATGAATCATTATCTGCTGAATATGAAGAAATTTATGTAACGGCTCTTACAGGTAGTACTTTATACGCAGACGACTTTAGAATTCATCCTCTAGAAGCTTCTATGACCAGTTACGTGTACAATGAATGGGGAGAGCTTTCCTATATTATTGGCGCCAATAACTTAGCTACTAAATATGAATATGACGCTGCTGGTAGGTTATTTAAAACTTATAACGAAGTGATAGATACTCCAACTATAACTGGAGGATTTAAAGAAGTTAGCAAAAACACCTATCACTATAAAACACAATAATCATGAAAAAGAATTTTATATCTATTTTTTTTATAGTATTTCTCAATACTTTGCTCACTCCCTTGTTAGCACAACACGGTTGTATAAAAGTAGTTAATGGAACCCTAAATTTTGATGGTACTAATCATCAAACATTACGAGTAGTTATTAACAAAAATCCTGAAAATTGTGTTGGTAGTTCATTAGGCATTGGTAGACACCCTTCATGGCTTAGCATTCAGCAACATGAAGACTATATTGATGTTAGTTGCGTGCCTAATACTTCAGGAACTTGTAGAACCGCTGAAGTATTTTTTAATGATGGTACGGATAACCCACATATTCCTCCTTCTCCAAGAGGAAGTATTAGAGTTATACAAACTACTTCAGGAGAAGAAAACTTAAACTGGATTCAAAGTGAGCAACGAGACATTAATGGAAAAGTAATTGCCAAAGCTCGTAATTATTTCAATGTACTAGGAAAAAGTACTCAATCTCAAAGTGTAGATATTAAAACGGGAAAAACTTGGGTTTCACAAACCATGTATGATTCTCACGGAAGACCTGCTCTCCAAAGTTTAAGCGCTCCCTCTGCGGCTTGTACCAGTAATGGTTTTCAATATGTAAATGGTTTTATTAGAAATGAAGGTGGTGCTTATTTTACTAAATACAATTTTGAAAATAATCCTGAAAATCCTTCCGAAGTTGGTAGTTTTGACAATTCTGTTGGCTGGTATTATAGTGAAAGTAACAATACCGAGCCCTACCAAGATAAAACCACCCGACCATATTCACGTACTATTTATAGTGAGTTAAACCCTGGTGCTATTTTAAAAACAATTGGTGGTAATCAAATAAATGGCGAGTGGAAAAATGGGTATTCTTTTTCCATGCCTGCTGGTCAAGAACTTTCACAACATGTTGCTTTTAATGATCCCAAATACAATACACAGAAAATTGTTAAAACTGTTACTAGAGATGTACACGGAATAGAAAATGTAGTCTTTACAGATACAGATGGAAACACTTTAGCAACTGCAAGAAGCGGAAATGAAGAAGGCAATCCAAATAATACGCGTACCTCAACCATTTCTATTGGCACACAAGGATTTGTTGATATTCATATTCCTGTGGGGAGAAAAGGTATTTCTTTTTCAGGGAATCAAGGAAACATTATAGAAATTTATGATTTGATTACAGAAAAAAGAGTTGGTATTAAAGAGGAATACTTTTTACCTCCTGGTTTTTATCGAATTGCCGTAAGTAATCCTGATACCTACACAGCAGGAAATATTTCCGTAACCTATCCTGAAAACTATTATGATTATAGTTTAAATGAATATGATACTACTGGACGTTTAGTTGCTTCTTACCAACCTTTACGAGACGGAAATCAAAACAAATTAAAAAGCGAATTTCGTTACAACTCTTTAGGGCAGCTAGAATACACTAAAAGCCCTGATGAAGGAGATGCTTGGTTTAAATACCGTAAAGATGGGCAAATACGTTTTTCACAAAACAGCAAGCAAAAGGAACAAAATCAAATGTCTTATACCAGTTACGATCAAAGAGGAAGACCTATTGAAAGTGGTGTTTACACCTCGCCAAAACCTTTAAATTTTTCACAATTGAATCCTGATGGACTGGTTCCTGCTGGTTTTCGTTCTGAAAAACATATTACCGTATATGACAAAGCTGATAATCAAGGTTTGGTTGCTGCTTTTGGGGATGACTTTAGAAGAAATATTTACAATGCGCAACAGTTTCTAGCTGGTAATGTGGCTAAAACCTACACGGAAAACCCAAAAACTACTACAACTTGGTATAATTATGATATTTATGGACGTGTAGTATGGATAGCTCAAAAGATAGAAGGATTAGAGGGAGTGAAAACTATTGATTATGAATACGATGCAATTACTGGTTTGGTAAACAAAGTTATCTATCAAAAAATGTTTTTATCAGAACAATTTGTACATCGTTACACCTATGATCCTGATAATTACAAACTGGTTAAAGTAGAAACTTCTTTAGACAATAAAACCTATACTGAACATGCTAATTATGAATACTATGAAACGGGTGCTTTAAAGAGTATTGATTTAGCAGAAGGCTTACAAGGTATTGACTATGTATACAATTTAAACGGCGCCTTAAAAAGTATCAATCATCCAAGTTTGAGTAAAGATAAAGACCCTGGTGGTGATGCTAATGATCTTTTTGGAATGAACATCCATTATTATAATGGTGATTATTTACGTAATACCCCTAAACCTATTCCAAATATAAGTAATGGTATTGATCAATATAATGGAAACATTAAAGCCATTACTAGTAATACTAATAGACCTAATGAAGTCAGTCAACCAAACACCTATGTATATAAATACAATCGAAACAATTGGCTAACTGACGCTCGTTATAACTATCAAGGTAATTTTGAGAGTAACTACAATGCTATTGAAAACTATGCAACAATTATTGATACAGGGAATTCTGAAAATCATAGAGCTACCAAAAAGATCAAGTGGCTGCCTGGTTTTAAAGCCGTAGAAGGTAGTTATGTAAATGCTAAAATTGTAGATAGCGATACTGGAAAAGCCGATTACGATGTTTCTAACATTACCTACGACGCCAATGGAAATATTCAAAGTTTACGACGTAATAAAAATAAAGAAAACGGTAGCAATGCTATGGATCAATTATCCTATGCCTACAAAACCGATCAACCCAATCAATTATTACGTGTTGATGATGCTGTTACTGAAAATACCAATGCTAATGACATTAAAGATCAGCATGGAGAAAACTATAAGTATAATGCTATTGGGCAACTCATAGAAGACCATGAACATGTAACTCCAGAAAATCCTGATGATATTATCCGTTATTCGTATACAGCTAGTGGTTTAGTATCTGAAGTCACTCGTAAAAACCAACCACTGGTAAAATTCTTTTATGATGATAGAGGACATCGTGTACGTAAAGAAGCTTATAGTCAAAGTGGAAATAGTACCATTACGTATTATGTTAGAGATGCTTCTGGAACGCCTATGGGAATTTATAATTACCTTAATTCGGAAGTTTCCGGAGAAAGAGGTGCTCCTCCAACTTTAGTCGAAAACACTATATACGGAGCAAGTCGTTTAGGAGTTTACAAACGTAATACAAATGGAGAAGACATTAACCTATACCAATTAACTGATCATTTAGGAAATGTACGTGCTGTAGTGGGAAAAACTAGCTCTGGGCAAGCTATTGGCTTATCTAGCGCTACCGATTACTATCCTTTTGGAATGGCGATGCCGAAGCGTACTGTGAATGGTGCAGAAAAATACAGATACACCTACCAAGGACAAGAAAAAGACCCTAAAACTGGTAAAGAAGCTTTTCAATTACGTTTATGGGACGGTAGAATTGGTCGATGGTTAACTACGGATCCTTATGGAGAATTTTCATCTCCGTATCTGGGAATGGCAAACAATCCAATTACCGCAACAGATCCAAATGGCGGATGCACTTCTTGTTTTAATTTTAATACACTTCAAGCAATAGGAGACGCTGCTTTTATTTATGGTGAAGGAGGTTTTTTACATTCTGATTATTTTCTAGATGAGGTTTTTATAACCAATAAAACTCCTAATTCAGACTTCAAAGCATGGAAGCATGCTCCTTTTATAAGTTTCGGAACTACTCCACCTACTAGTATTGCTCAAATACAATATACGTTTACTCCAACTTCTGGTCACCCAGTTTGGGGAACTGGAGGTGGAACTGATGAAATGGGAAGAAAACTAGGACCAAATGGTGAGCTATACGATCCTATATATACTGATGAATTATTAATCCCTGGAGGTGGAGGAGGTAGCTTCAGAGTTCTTGGGAATGGTAGTACATATTCATTAATAAAAAGAGGAATCCAAGGAATACAAACTGGATTAGGTGCTCAAGGTCATTATGATACTATTAAAACAAAACTAGCACCTTATGAATTTAACGCTGCATTCATAACAAAAGAGTTTATTGTTAGATTAGATACTAGGACTATAGATTCTACTCAAACTACTATTTGGCTTCATGGTTCAAAGAAACAACTAAACTATATAAGAGATTCAATTAACAGCGCACATAATAAAGCTAGAAAAGAAGCTTTAAACTATTTTACATATTAAACTAAAACTAGATAACTCTAATATAAAAAATATGGATTGTTAACACAGTAATGTTTTTCGAATCATGTGTCAGTAGGCAATATGATAAATATTAAAACTACTTTACAGTAAAATGTAGAGTAGTTTTTTTATGTAGCATAAGTCTAATCTACCTTAATTACAGTTAAAATCGTATTTTCTTTCCTTCTAAGGTTCCTCGGAAATATTTTCCATTTATAATGAGTAATAACTCTCCATATTTCCCTTTTTTTATACTGGAATCTACCCCAAAAATTTTGTTATCAAACAAACTAACCACTTCTTCATTTGAACAGTGCCCTACCACAATATGTTCTGAGTTTATATCATGTAAGATCTCGCAAACATCTTTATCTTTCAAATTTTTATCAAGAAAATACCCTCGATACCATATCAAGCTTGATGCTCCATAATAGTTTTTATAAAAATCTGTAGCTTTCATTTCTTTCTTGCTACGATCTATAGATTTCCTCATAATATCATTTATGTTTTTGATATTAAAATCGTTTATAGCTAAGAAATCTTTTGAAATTCCACCATGTACAAACACATTGTTATTTATTTTTAAAATTGTAGATTTTGAACGTAACCACCTACCAATAAGTGTATTTTTTCCGTATAATTCATTATACTCTACATTCAATAACTTAGAAGTTGATTGATATTTTTCATTTATATACCTTAAATCTTCATGAAGAATCATATACTCGTGATTCCCTAATAAAAAATGCACTCGACCACCTTTTATTTTTGCCTGTTTTTCAAGCTTATAAATTAACCAAAGCATTTCATTAACCTTATCACCCCTGTCAAAAATATCTCCAACAATTACTAAATGTCCTTTACCAAAATTCCAATTTAGTTTCTTATCTATTATTTTGTTGTTTTTTAATATTTCTACTGCTAAGTCATATTGTCCATGAATATCACTTAGAGCGGCTATTTTCTTTATTTTGTTATAAACAGCTTTTTCAGGATGAAATATTGTATTATAGACATTGGCTTCTAAAGTCTTTGAAAAAACTTGCCCCTTTATTACTGATTTTTCAATCAATTTATTTTTTTCAATAAATATATAAGGGCCATCAGAAAATTTATTCTGAACACCATTAGTATTCTTTATGCTTTGACAAAATGCGGGGAATGTAGTTAAAGAGACTATTATTAATATAATAATTTTTTTAATCATCAATTTATTTTTGTTTAACGGTTAGTATAAGAATAGTAGCCGACTACGTTGCACTTACCTTTTCTTTTGCAAGAAAGATGAAGCGGGCTACAAACCTCTAATTTATTACTGTTACGACTATTCCTAATTAGACATGAGGTTAACTCTAATCACATCTTGATGCAAACCATAAACAATCTGTAATTTTTCTACATCATTATAATAAAATTCCATCCAACCATTATTAAGTATTAATTCCCAATCTTCTCTTTTTCCGTAGCGCTCCATATATAAATCTAATTTCCTTTTCATTCCTTCTTCACTTTCTCTTCCCATAGGGTCATTATACCATACCGCAATTATTTTTGAATCATTTACGTATAAAGCCAAATCAAAATCATCGCCTTCAATTCGATAATTCGTTACTTCCCCATCTTTTTCTATATCTATTTCTTTCGAGAAAGAATTTAATATTTTTAGCCCCTCTTTAACATTTCCGCCAACGGGTAAAAATGGTGTTAATAATTTTGTATTCATAGTTATAGAAATTTTTGTAGATCTTTAATGTTTACTAACGTTTTGTGTATGATTAGTTACGATTTTTATCCAAATGTAACTAAAGATTATTACTTTATGGTTTCAACGAATACTTTCTAAAGTAGCCAGAACCTAGCAATTAATTATAAACGTTGCTACCAGTAGTTTTTACTTCCAGAATTCCCACCATTTATTATTCTTCTGTTTTAAAATTTTTCCTTTATCATTTTTTGTGAGATCAATACTTATGATTCCTTTCTCTTCAAATTCACATATTTTTGTATTCGATAAATTGATGTTATTTAAATTAACAAAAGATTCAGCCTTTATCAGTAAAATTTCATTTTTTAAAGTATTCCACTTTTCAACTATATTTTTATCACTTTCAATTTCAAATCTTCGATTAAAAAGATTTCTCACATCTGGGGTTTCTGAATCAATATTAATATACAGGCTTGTAATTCTTTCTTTTTCTTTATTATCATTAATAGAATCAAGGAATTCAATTAATATTTTCTTTCTTTCATTAAATGACAATCTTGGTATTTCAATTATTTCTTCATCATCATTTTCGATTCTTTGAATTCTATTAACTATACTATTTTCATTTTGATTAGAATATGATGTCGTGGTGTTTTTAGCTATTTCTAAATTTTCGTCAAGCATAAAATAATCAGTAGCCAAAATAGAAAAAAACTCATTGTTGTTTTTGTCTAAATAAAAGACTTCATTTAAACTAAAGGGTGATTGAGATATTCCAATCATTAACCAATTTAATATTTGATTTTCGTTTGTCATCTAATTACTGATAATGTAGAGCCAAACACAAAAGTGTTTATTCCCATTATACTTACAAATCTAATAGATTTTTAACTAATTAAAAACTATAAAGTAGTTGAATATTCGTTTAAGGTTATACATTTTAATGCACATAACTAGTTGTAAAACACCAACACCTGAGAGAGCAAACAAACAACACCCGAAGGTGGAAACAAACAACACCCGAAGGTGGAAACAAACAACACCCGAAGGTGGAAACAAACAACACCCGAAGGTGGAAACAAACAACACCCGAAGGTGGAAACAAACAACACCCCATAAAGTGGATGATATACATCCACTTTAAACTACGCTTAAATTACTAGCTACCTAAAATAGATTCAATCTTATTACTTGTTATATTACACTTTCTTCTTTAGTTTTCTTAAATTCCCTTTTCAATTACACAAACTAACTAAACCACCAACACCTTGTATTTAAAACACTTTTTCTTAATCGGCTTTCTAATAATATCTCAATTGGTTAATTCGCAAAAAATGGTATCTATTACCATTGACGATATACCTAATGCTATCAACTTTAAAAAGAACAAGTATCAATCACTCCTTTTAAACAAACTGGATGCTTTGAAAATACCCATTGCTGTTTTTGTAAATGAAGTGCTTATCTATAGTACGGAAACAACTACCAAAAACTTTGATCTTTTGGATCAATGGGCTCAAAGAGATTATATAACCTTAGGAAATCATACCTTTAATCATGCTAGGTATTCTGATTTAGGGCTTGAAGCTTATAAAGATGAAATTATAAAGGGAGAAGCCATTTCTAAACAGCTTGCTAAAAAATATAATAAATCACTTACACATTTTAGGTTTCCGTATAATGATTTAGGAAAAGACTCTATTCAGCAAACTCAAATAAAAAATTATTTAACTAAAAAAGGCTATCATATTACACCTTTTACTATTGAGAGTTCTGATTGGATGTATAATTTTGTTTATGAGTATTACTTAACTAAAAACAACCTACAAAAAGCCAAAGAAATTGGAGAGGCTTATATAAATAAAACCTTAGCGTATTTTGATTTTTTTGAAGCCTTAGCACAAAAGGATTACCAGCGTCCTATAAAGCAAATTTATCTTTGTCATGATAATACTTTGAATGCCGATTATTTACCTCAACTAATCACTGCTTTAAAACAGAAAGGATATTCTTTTATTAGTTTAGACAATGCTTTAACTGATACAATTTACCAACAAAAAACAAATTATTATCAAAAATGGGGTGTTTCTTGGTTATACAGATGGGAAATTGCTGAAAAAGATCGTTATAAAAACATGAGGGAACAGCCTTCTACAACAACTATTCAAAAGTTATATAATAGCATTTTAAAAGAGATGAATAAATAGTTTCTCAAAGCAGTGAAAGCATGATTTTATTAAACTTATAACACAAAATTATAGTCTAACTCACCTTAATTTAATAAGATTTCGACTGCGCTCAATCTGACATATAGAACATATATCAAGTTTAGAACACGAAATAGTCAACCTTTACAGATCCTACATATATGGAAAACTTATTCGTAAACCATATAAAATAATATTAATCCAAAACGACCATTCTAAAAAGAATGGTCGTTGTATTATTAAACAAAAGTAATCCCAATTACTTTTGTTCTTTTGCTTTTATATTGGTTACAAACTTTTGTAATTGCTTTCCATATTTTGAGCCTTTTACTCTATCTGTTAAACTATTATTAATAGTATCTAACAATTGTATGTTGGCATCAAATAATTCAGTTAATGCAAGATATGGTGAAGCTTCACTATCTGCGTTGGCAATGGCAAAATTGGTTGTAAATAAAAATCTGCGTCTTACCATTTTTTTATAATCAAGTTCTAATTGCTTTATTGCCTCTTCATCTTTCGCTTGTCTTGCTTCTACATCTTTTTTAATAAAGTCTAAACGTTGATCTGTGAATCTTTTGTTTATTTCTTGAAATTTTTTGATTACTTCTTGGTTTTTAGAGCCTGTAATCTCTGGCTTAAACCCAAACTCCTCTACTTTGTCATTGATTGTAATTTCTCCTTTTTCTCCAAAAAACAACAGTCGTTTGTCATTGGTATTTCCATTAAATGTTAAATAGTACATTTCTGGATTGTCCACATTATCTGTTAACACAAACATATCATTTCCTAATAACGCCACAGAGTCTACAGTTACTAAAACTGTATCCTTCATTTTTTGAAGGTATAAAGTTCCTTTTTTAAGTCCTTTTATTTGACCTTTAACCACCATGTTTCCTTCTTTTTTAGAGGAACATGCAATGATTAATGAAGTGATGATAAGTGTAAGTATTGTTTTTTTCATTCTGATCATTTTGTATTATCTCCTTAGGATTGCAAATATGCGTAATTCTGTTAAATTGTGGCTGATAATTCCATTAAAATTGTACACAGAATAGCTCCAATGGTACCAATAGCATACCCAAAAACGGCTAGTAAAACACCTACTGTTGCTAACGATGGGTGAAACGCTGAAGCTACTATAGGTGCCGAAGCTGCACCTCCTACATTTGCTTGACTTCCTACTGCTAAAAAGAAATAAGGTGCTTTAATTAATTTGGCTACTAAGATTAACAACCCTGCATGTATAGACATCCAAACCAACCCTATAGCTATTAAGCCTACATTATCAAAAATCATGGTTAAGTCCATTTTCATTCCAATAGTAGCTACTAATATGTAAATAAATACACTACCCAATTTACTAGCTCCTGCTCCTTCATAGTTTTTAGCTTTGGTAAAAGATAATGCTATAGCTACTATAGTTGAAATACTGATTAACCAAAAGAAACCTGAGCCTAAGAAAGAGAATATATTTCGCCATGTTGGTGAAGTTATGCCTTTGGTTATATCTGCAAAAAATGTACTTAAATATTTTGAAGCAAAATGTCCAAATCCAACGGTTCCAAATGCAATGGCTAACATAATCATGATGTCAGTTAATGTTGGATTTCTTTTTACACTTTGGGTAAAGTTTACTACTTTTTCTTTTAATTCTTCAATAGCTGAAGTATCTGCTTTTAACCAAGCATCTATTTTATCTTTTTTACCAATTCCTATTAATAAAATGGCCATCCATATATTGGCTACAACGATATCAACAAATACCATTCCTCCGTATTTTGAAGGATTGTATTGATAAATTTCTAACATGGCTGTTTGATTAGCGCCTCCTCCAATCCAACTTCCTGCTAATGTAGACAGTCCTCTCCATACAGCATCAAAATCAGCGCCTCCAACGGTTTCAGGAGAAAAAATAGAGATTAATAAAATGGCTATAGGACCTCCAATAATAATACCCACGGTTCCTGTAAAAAACATAATTAATGCTTTAGAACCTAAATTAAAAATAGCTTTTAAATCAATACTTAACGTCATTAGTACCAACGCTGCTGGTAATAAGAAACGACTTGCTACATAGTATAATTGCGACTTGTTTTTTACTACTACTTCTCCTGCTTTATCTAAGCTTTCCCACTCTGGAGCTATAACGCCTAATGTGGTAAAAATAGCTGGGATAAAATAGGCCATAAATAAGCCTGGTACTATTTTATAAAACTTGTGCCAAAATCCTGATTTTTGATTTTCTGTATAAAAAACGAAGCCTAAAGAAATCATTAAAATACCAAAAACAATGGCGTCATTGGTAAATAAAGGTTGATTGTTCATAAATTGTAGTTAATTTCTGCTAAGGTATTGAAAATATGTTTACTTCTTTTTTTGATGATTAGTGTTAATAGCTACGCCTATTTGAACCCTATCAAAACCTTGGTGATTATCATTTATAATCTTCATATATCCTAACTGTAACTTAACACCTTTAGATACTTTATACTTTACACCAATTCCCATCCAATTTTGGTTGAATGCTTCTCCTTCAAAATCAAAAAATATTTCGTCATATAAATAAGTAGACCATTTATCACATATAGGATAGTTAAAAGCTAGTTGGTATCGTATAAAATGTCCTGTAGTACTATTAAAAAAGCGTTGTTCAGCTCTTAATCTATGGTCTAGTCCTAACTCAGCAATCTTATGTTTAATGTTTAAATCTTCATACACTCTGTGTTCGTTAAAGTCTCCTTTATCTAACTCATATGTAGTGTCTGTACTTAAATAAGCATATCCTAAAGTAGCACTTAAGGTAGTATTGATTTTATAATTTGCTCCTAAACGTCCTATAAATTGTTGCATATCATCTCCTATTTCAAAAAAACGAAAATGTGCCATTGATTTTAGACTAAACTTATTTGAAAGTGTATGAGAACCATTATACATATACCAAGCTCCAAATGTATTTTCTGGATTGGTTTGCGCTATTCCAGATAAAGCACTCATAGTTATAATGATAGCTAAATAAACTTTTTTCATTGTATTCTTTTTTCTGTGTTTATTAGCTGTAAATGTAGTAATTTAAGTATAAAAAGGTTGCCTTTTTATTTAAGACAACCTTGTTAACTTTAATAACCTTCTATTTATTATAGTGGCTTAAGAACATCCTCTACAATTTCTATGGTTATCACAATTTGCTATAGCATTAGCGGTTGAAGAATAGGTTACGGTATGAAGTGAGCCATCTGGATTTTCATATTTACAATCCCAAGATCGTCCGCCTCCTATTTCCATCTTTTCAGATTTTGATAATTCTTCAACTCCTTGTACTTTTAATAAGTCTTTAATTAATGTTTGGTTCATAATTGTTTTGTTTTAAAATTGTTACTACAATAGTAGTTTCTATTTTAATAGGAAAAAACACCCTAAAAGGGTTGTTTTTTCTAAACAACCATTATAAAAACATCGTAAAAACTATTGAAAGAATAGTTACTACTTATAATCTTCTTCTTTATTTTTTTTAAAGTTATTATAATACTCCAACTTAGCATGCATAAATATTCTTGAATTATAAGGGTTTATATATTCTTGATTAACATTTCTTCTTTCCATATTTAACCATCTTCCTGTAGAAATATCATAGTTCCTAGTTCCAAAATCATACCAATACAAACCTAGTTCATCTTTCAGTTCTTTTCCATTAAACCTAAACTTCTGAGCTATACTATTACCATCTGAAGAAACAATGTTATTGTACCCCTTATGTTGCAAACCCAAGGGATAATAATTCAGTTCTTCTATAATTTCTGATTTATTTCCTCTTGTTTGTATGGTACCATCATTATTATTATCTGTATACGATAGCCTTATGTTTCCGAAATAATCTTTGTATTGATATACATACTTATAAGAGGAGATTACTTCACTACCGTTTGTAATTACAGGAGTTACATAGCCTTCTGGGTGACGAAAGAATTGTAATCTATTTTTTTCATAAATATAATTACCGATATAGTCTGTGATAGTTGTATTTTGATTATCTATGGTTATTTTTCTTTGCTTAACACCTGTGGCGTCATAAACATACTTTACTGTTTTATGATTAGTATTTCCTACTTTAACTTCTGTTGGTAAATTTAAATGGTTATATACTATTCCAGCACTTGTATATGTGCCTATGTTTTTATTTAAGTTTGTTAGCATATTTCCATTAGCATCATAAATATATTCAACATTAGAATTTACGTTGTCTATAAATCCAGTATTTATACTTCCTCCAGACAACTCTTCTACTTTAATTAACTTATTGCCTGAGTATATATATTTCAAATTATCCATTAGTCCAAAATGACTAACCCTAATATCTTTGTGTCCTCTTCTTTGTAGTTTTTTAATATTTCCGTTTTTATCATAAACAATATTAGCAACATCATACTTATCGTTATTATACCCTTTTGCAGCTACCATTCTATTCAAAGCATCATACTTATATGTATACCCTCTAATATCATTTGAAATGTTATTAGTTCTCCACAAAAATTCTTTAATATTACTAGTAGATTGCTCTTCTCTATCTCTATTTTGAGAAACATCATTATAACTCAACTTAAAAGAAAACAGATCATCTGCTAGGTTATCTATATTGTTTAGTTGTTTTAACTGTCCTTTGTTATTATACTGGTAGTTAATTATTTGCAAGCCTTTATTTAAATCTACAAAGACCAAATTTCTGATACTTGCATTCTTTTCATATAAAAAAACAATACCAACCATAGCTTTAGCCTCACTTAAAAATTCTGATGTATAAAATACTTTATTGTTTTTTAAATAGTAAACTTTACCATTTCTACGTTCAATAGTAAAATAATCATTAGCTACATATGTTGTTTTTATCCCTATGTTTCTCCCTGATTCGTAAACATATGCTTTTCCTTCTTTATTTTGGATTGCATAAGCCATATCTTGGGATATTATATTGTTATCTACAGTAGACAATCCTACCATTACTTTTTTCTTTCCATTAGTTACTGAATAACTTACATAACCATCTTCTGAAATTTTATTTGACGTAGCTAATTCTGAATTATTATTAGTTTCTGAATTTTTAACAATTACGTTTTCTTTTATTGAAACATCTTTGCTTATGTTGATATAACTACTTGTATTTGGTAAGCGTCCTCCTACTACTTTCTTAATAAGCTTTCCATAACTATCATAGGTATTTTGTAAAATAAGCTCTTTAACTTGATTGTTAATTCGTTGTTCTTGACGAATCAAACGATTGACAGTATTATAGGTGTAATAGTTTTCTGTAATTACAGGTGCTTTATTTTCTCTTTTATGTACCCATAATTCTTTTAATGTCCTACCTTCTGAATCTAGCTCTTTTCCTGTTTCATTTTTAGCTTTTAAATAATTATTTTCAGTTATTCTATAGATTGGTCTTTTTTGAGCATCATAATAAATAGATGTTGTAATCCATTTTGAGGTTCCTAAAACACGGGCTTTTATACCTGTTTTTAAACTTTCTGTACCATTAGTAAATAATTGTCCTCCGTGAGAATACCCTATATATACGGTATTCTGTTTATTATTTACCTCATAAAATGTACTGAATCCTCGTAAAGAACTCTGAATATCAATCAAACCTTTATGAAATATTTTATCATTTTTTTTATACAAAATGTATTCTCCTGAACGTTCTACTTTAAAAATATCTCCTACTTGATAATTACCTTCTAATGCTATGGATAATACATCTTTCTCATAAACATTTATTTTCCCTTTCTCATTCAAACTTATTTTATAATCTATAGGTAAAGACGTACGATTATTCTTTTCAAGAATTGTAAAACCTACTTCTCTATTTTTATTTAGTTCTGGAACTGTAAATTGGATATATCCATCATGTTCTATAACTTCTGTAGATATATATTTTTGAGTGTTTTCTTCCCTATTAAAACCATACGAAATCTTCAATTTATTATCCTTTTTCCAATTATAATCATCATAATAATTAATAGTAAATATCTTTAACTGCTTTGTTGGAAAAGTTCTGGAAGTATAATAGAGTTCTGTACTCATATCTACCAATTTATTTCCTGTTCTTATTCTTTCCTCGTAAAGTAATTCAGAATTTTTATTAGTGTGTGTAGTTACCCTATTTTGAAGTTTTTCTCTCTCTTCATTATCTATATACAAACCTGTATAAGCTATTCTACCATCAAAATCGTATTTGGTAAACAACCATTCTTTTGGAGTTTTTGCTCTTTGATTAGCATCTTGAGTTAAAACTGGACGATCTAATTTATCATAAACAATATTTTCTTTTCCTTTTCCTGGTATTTTCTTTTCTATCAATCTATTTCTAGTGTCATATCTGTACTGATAACATAGATTATCCAATATTGATGTTTCTATTTCTTCTCTTTCATTTAAAATTTTTGAAGAGCCTTCAGGTGATAAAACATAATTTAAATTACCATAATCGTCATAAACATAATAAGTATCATGATTGCTGTCATCATTCTGTTCAGAATTATAATTTCTTTTTAAAATAACTTGGCCTTTTTTATTTTTAAATTCAGCTGTAGTATGATCTCTTAAATCAGTTTGAGTTGGTTTCCAATTTCCATCTTTAGTTACAGTTTTATACAATTCATTTTTTAAATAGAAACCTCCATAATTTAATTTTGGAATACCTGAAGCCTCATGAAATGTTACATAAAAATATCGTACTTTTTCTTCTTCATTTAATGGTGTTTTCTTAGTAGAACTTATACACTCATAAGGAAACAAGTTTGCTTGAGAGTTATCTACCTTAAATAGCATTGAAACAATAAAAACTTTTAATAAAAGCTTTTTGTTATGCTTTATTCTTAAAACTAAATTTAAACACCACTTTATCTTATTGAGTAATTTATCCATTCAGTTCTTGGTTTTTAAATTATAACTATTAAGGTGTATTGCGGGTTAATAAACTACCAAGATGTAAAACATCTAGATATTATACAAATTGACTATCTCATAGCAATTAAACGTACGGTAAATTTGTTTAAAAAACAGGTTCTTTCCATCTTACTCTCATATAATTATCTATTTTCTTGAGATCTTTAGGTAAGTTTTGTTTTATAATCATCAATAAATTTTCTAATAACTTTTCTTTAGTAAAGTTTTTATTAACCACAATACTTACTTCTCTTGTAGGAATTGGATCTTTAAATTGTTTTATAAACTGTCTTTCTTCTGTATTTTGAATGGAAAGCTGTGGTACTAAACTATATCCTAAACCTGCTTGTACTAAATTTTTAATAGTTTGAATAGAACCACTTTCAAATATAAAATCATGGTTTATATCGGTATTCTTCTCCTTACAAATGTTTAATACTTGATTCCTAAAACAGTGCCCCTCTTCTAACAACAACAGATTTTCAGGTGTTAAATCTTTTTCATCTACCTTCTCTGCTTCTTCAAAAAGTTCTGCATTTTTGCAATAAAGAAAGAAAGGTTCTTGGTAAAGATTTATTTCACGTAATCTTGAATCTTCTAAAGGAGTAGACAAAATGCTCAAATCTAACGTTCCATTATTAAGCGCTTCAATAATTTGGTTTGTTTGCATTTCCTTAATTGTTAATTTTAAATCAGGATGTTCTCTTACAAAATCTTCCAAAAAAAGCGGTAATAAATAGGGTGCGATGGTAGGTATAATTCCTAAAGTAAATTCACCTGTAAGATCTGTTTTATCTCCGTAAGCAAACTTATTAAACTCACCTACCTCACGTAAAATTAATTTAGCTTTTGCTATTAATACTTCACCTACAGGCGTAGGTGTAAGTGGAGATTTATTTCTATTAAAAATAGTTGTACCAATTTCTTCTTCTAGCTTTTTTACCTGTAAAGTTAAAGTTGGTTGCGTAACAAAACATGCTTCTGCAGCTTTTACATAATGTCTTTTATTATTTAATGCAACAATATATTTAAGTTGTTGTATAGTCATATCAATATTGTTTTATAAAGTCTTTTTAACATTTAAAGTTTTACTTTTTTATATAGTTATCACATCCGTCAGAAACTAAAACTTCTAACGTACTAATAACAACATAAAGCCCTTTATAAGGCTATAAACAATCTGCTAATACATTTATAAATTCAATTGCATGACTCTAATCTAGAGAGTATCTCTTCAAAGTAATAACTTTTCTCCTTTAATTGGTATGTAGGATTATAAGTTATAAATTTTAAGCTCTAAGGGACAAAAGCTTTCTGTTTTGAATAAAGAAGTCTACCAATTATAAATATCCTTACAAACAATTGTAATATTTATTTTAAATACATTTAAATTGGTTTCATCCATTTAAATAAATACTTGATAACAAACAGTTTTTGTAGCCGCTAAGTCAAGATGACTCTAACACAAATATCAACAACACTTCTTTTTTCTCAAAATAAGTGAGTCAACATCCTTATTAATTTTATAAATATGATTATTTAAAGTATTAATATCATGACTCATAACTCCCATAGCGTACTTCTATTTTCTCTAAATAAGCAAGATGTAAACATTATTAATTTTATAAATACTAACATTAAAAGTATCAATATTATTTATACTCTTTTTGGTTATACCTTTAGCTAAATCAAACTATAAATTATTTTTAAAAATGAAAAAAACAGCAATTTTTATCGCATTTTTTGCTTGTTGTATTGCTTACGGACAAGTAATTACAACAAATGGAGGTGTTCCTGTTGGAGACAATCAAAATTCTAAAACAGTAGGTAGGTACGGAGAAGTACTTTTAGAAGATATTCATCTTATTGAAAAGCTTGCCGCTTTTGATCGTGAACGTATACCAGAACGTGTTGTTCATGCTAGAGGTGCTGGTGCTTTTGGGCATTTTATTAGCACCAAAGATATGTCTAGGTTTACAAAAGCTTCTTTATTTCAAGGAAATGGTAAAAAAACGGATGTAGCAGTACGCTTTTCTACTGTTATACATGGAAAAGGATCTCCTGAAACTGCTAGAGATCCTAGAGGTTTCGCGGTGAAGTTTTATACCGATCAAGGGAATTATGATATTGTAGGGAATAACTTACCTGTATTTTTTATTAGAGATGCGATTAAGTTTCCTGATATGGTGCATTCTTTAAAGCCATCTCCTGTTACTAACAAGCAAGATCCAAATAGATTTTTTGACTTTTTTAGTAATGTTCCTGAATCTACTCATATGATTACTCGTTTATATACAGATTTAGGGATTCCTAAAGGATATCAATTTATGAACGGAAGTAGTGTACATGGATTTAAATGGGTGAATGATAGAGGTGAAGTAACTTATGTAAAATATTCATGGGTTAGTAAACAAGGTGAAATAAATTTAGATATTGACCAGGCAGCTGAACAACAATCTAAAGATTGGCAACATGCTACGGTTAGTTTAAGAGACGATATTGCTAACAATAAGTTTCCACAATGGGATTTATTTGTACAATTAATTAAGCCAAGAGATTTACATAGTTTTGATTTCTGGCCTTTAGATGCAACAAAAGATTGGCCTGCTGACCAAATTCAAAAAATTAAAATAGGTACGATGATTTTGAATAAAAATCCTATTAACTTTTTTGAACAAGTAGAATCAATAGCAATGGCTCCTGGAAACTTAGTTCCTGGTATTGAACCATCTGAAGATAAATTATTACAAGGTCGTTTGTTCTCTTATTTTGATACACAACGTCATAGATTAGGACCAAACAATCAACAAATAGCTGTAAACAGACCTAAAATTCAAGTAGTAAATTACAATTCTGACAGTTTTTCTAGTGCTGACAATTCTAAGTTTCCTAATCCAGATGTAAATTATGAACCAAGTAATAAAGTAAATCTTTCTGACGATGCTTCTTTTAAGTTTTCTCAAAGAAAAATTAAATACACCAGAATCACTCAAGGAAGTATTACTAAAACGAATAATTTTGGGCAAGCTGGTGATTTTTACAGATCATTATCTGCTAAGGATAAAGATAACTTAATAAGAAACTTAACTGGCGACTTAGGTCAGGTAACAGATAGAAGAATTCAGAAAAAAATGATTATTCATTTTTATAGAGCTGATAGAAACTATGGGATGAGAGTTGCAAGAGCCTTAGGTTTTTCTCAAAATGACTTTATGCAACATAGAGGTCAACACTAAAACTTTTTTATACGCAACACTTGATACTAACATAATTCTGCTATTAGTTTTGAGTGTTGGGTATATTTCTTTAATATTTTAACCATGAAAAAAACTATTTTTTTACTTCTGCTGTTATTATCTAGTACTCTTTTTTATGCACAAGAGCCTATTTTTGACTATAGTAGAGAAGGTAATACAGAAGCTATAAAAGCATTATATAAAGAAGATTCTAAAATAATAAACAGTGTTAACAACAAGGGATTTAGTCCTTTAATACTAGCTGTGTATAACAATCAAACAGAAACTGTACGTTTTTTACTAACGCATAAAGCGAACACAGAAATACAAGACAACTACGGAAATACAGCCTTAATGGGTGCTTGTTTTAGAGGATATGCAACGATTGCTCAATTATTATTAGACCATAAGGTTGATGTAAATAAAAAGAATTATAACAATGCTACTGCTTTAACTTTTGCTGCTACTTTTGGGCATGCCAATATTGTGAAAGCATTACTTAAAAACGGAGCTGATGTTAGTTTAAAAGATAACAGAGGGAATACGGCATTAGATCATGCTAAAATGCAAGGAAATGAGGAAATCATAGCTTTATTGAAATAATATTTACTCAAAAAAAGAACTACCGCTTTTGATTTAAACTTAATCAAAAGCGGTAGTTCTTTAACTTTTATAAGTTATTTAAATACTTACGTTTATATGGTTTATCCTTTTTTTAATAAAATTTTTGCTTGTGTAAATTTAAATGCTTCATCTAACCAAGTTACCATAATACTCCATTGTGCATTTTCTATAAAGTTAGCTTTATACTTTTTGGTGGTTTCTATAATTAATTTCCCTTCTTTTACGTAAGCCTTAGCTATAAAAGCACCTGTTTCATTTTCTATTGAAGTATTAAGACTCTCTATACCTTGTACAGAATATCCTTCAGGAAGTTCTAATGTAATTTCATAGTTGTAAGTTTTAGCAAAATCAATATAAACATTGGCTTTTCTGTTTTTTTCATCATCCTCTATTTTTACCTGCCCGCCTATAAATTTTCCTATTTCAATAATTATATTCTTTCCTGCCTTTTTGATATAACCATCTTTCAATAAAAAGTCTTCCTTTATTTTTAAAGGTGTTTTATCTCCGTATCTTCCAGTTTCTATTACACTAGTATTAAATTCTGTTACTTTACCTTCACTCCATTCACTATCAACATACTCTTCTCTATTTTTTATAAACTCTTCACGTTTTTTATCTTCAAAAGCTTTGAATTGAGTACTGAATCTTTTTTTTGTTTTTTTAGAACCACATTCATAGAAGTGTCCTTTTTCAGGAAACTTTTTATAATCTTCTGCCAAGAAATCTGTAAAATGAATCCAGTTCTTAATATATTGATCCTCAAAATGACCTCTAGCAATCAACTCTCTATTTACCGTAAACCCTTTTTTGTCTTCATTTAGTTTAAGGTTTATATTTTCTTTATAATGATTTTGCTCTGCTGATGATGTACCTAAGAAAACTTTTTCTAATTTTTCAATTCTTTTACCTTTAACTACAGCACCTTGGTACGCTTCTGAACCTTCTAGCGCATGAGGAAAACGTTCAAATGTCATGTTTTCATTAAAGTCAAAGAAATACAAGTTAGGCTCAGTTTTAAACTTTAATCCAACTCTAGCGTTCGACTTAATTAATAAATCTTTTAGTTTACCATCATATCTTGGCTGTACAAGAACAACATCATAATCTATATCATACTTTTTACAAACTGCTCTTAGCCTAGACATTACCGTAATGTCACTATCATACATTCCAAAATAATTTTTACTACACTTATTTCTTGGCACAAAAAACCTTTCAATAATCTTAGCTTCGTAGGCTATTCTTGGCTCAAAATAGCTTGTGAATTTGTGAAATCGAATATAATCAAGAGCAGCTTTTAATACTTCTGTTTTATTAGTCAGTCCTTTCTCTTTTATATATTTCAATATATCTGATGCGTATTTTGTACTTGATTTATTAAACTTTCTATCAAAATAATCAAATACATCTTCTTCTGTTACTTTAGATTTTACTTCACCATCTTCTCCTGTAAAAATATCTACATATTTTTCGTTCTTTCTTTTTCTCGCAAAAGCAATTTGGTATTTTACAGAAGGTTGTTCAACTAGCGGGAAATACCATCTTTTTGTTTTTAGTTTGTCTATGTTCTTTGCTTCTACCACATATTTTTGTGTAGCATTTCTGTCTGTTGGTTCTTCCTTTAATGCTGGAGCACCATTGTAGGTGTTCATATTTAAAAAGAAGTCGTTTTCTACTTCAACAGCTAATCTGTAATCTAGAATAGGATAATTATCTTTTAATGTTGATTCATTAGCTGGGAATATGTTTACTCCATCCAACTCTTTTTTCTTCGAATCTGTCTGGATAAAAACATCTAATATATCTCCAATTTCTAAACTTGGTATTGCTATCTTTTTTATATTATCTTCTTTAACCTCTACAGCTTCAATGTCAATAATTATTTCCTTTGCATCTGGCTTAATAACTCTTATACCTATAGTAGTTTCTCTTCTAGAATAAGTTCCCATTATCCATGGTAACTTAAAATCTTTTTTTAACTCTATCTCAGAAAAAGTTTCAAGAGAAGATTGATCTTGTATTTTTATAATTTGATGTTTGTTTTTCTTTGACAGAATATTCTTTCCTCGATTAAAATACATGACATACCTGTGATCTTTTAAAATCACCGCACTTTCATTTGACCATTTTTCGGGAATCGTTGTGTTTACAATTTCTTTAGCTGGTGTTTTCCAGAATTGTTCTCTTAATTCAAGTTCTAATTTTGTTTGTGCAATGCTAAATGTACTTGTAATTAAGGCAAAAACAAAGAGTAGTTTTTTCATCTTTTTTAATTTTTAACAAGGGTAATTTGTTCGTCGTAGAAATTTTTTATTTTATTAATAGATGTATTCCAAAGTGCTAGTTTGTCTTTTGGTATCAATCTTTTTTTAAGAATAATGTTAGAACTGTATACTACCTTTCCTGCATTTTCAACATAACTAGCTTCAAAAGTCATAAAATCATTCTCAATTTTAACGGATTCTGGTAAGGATTCTACTTTATAGCCTGTAGGTAACTCTAAACTAAGTTCTTTTATTTTTCTTCGTTTCATACGAAGCAATAATGGGGCTTCTCTATCCTCTTTTAACTCCCAATTACTTAGGTAACGAACGGGATCTAATTCTAAATAAAGATTATTACCAAACCCACTTACAACGTTGTTTATTTCTAGTTTATAGTCTAAATTAATTTCCTTATCTCTATCTGAAAAGTCAAAACCTTTTACATCGGACACCTTGGCATTATCGTTACCGTCTGCTAATACATCACACATGACTTCTTCTCTTTTATCTTTTGGTGTTCCAGTAAACCCATACAAAAACTCACTTACATGTTCACCTGCCAAACTTCTATTTATAGTTCCTGTAATGTTGTTATCTACAATAGTTAATTTTCCCTTGTAAATTTCCTTATTGTATTCTGGTTGGGCTTCTGGTACTCGCTTTAATATAAAATTATCTTTGTTTTCAATTAAGGCTTCTTTTCCTTGTATTCTGGAAGCATAGGTACCGTATGCATTGTATTTTTCCGTTCCATCTAGAAAAATAAATTTATCATTTAGCATCACGCCAGAAATCATGTGATTGTCTACAATTAAAGATGGTAACGAATAATCATAGGCTATGGCATCTGTACCTATCCAAACCAATCTAGCATCAAATCCAGCTTCAACAAGCATGGTTTTAAGTAAAATTGCCATTCCTTTACAGTCTCCATACTTTTTATTGTAAACATTTTGCGGAGCATCTGGTTTAAAACCAGCAATTCCGTCTTCAAAAGCAATGTATTTTATAGAGTCTTGTACCCAATAATAAATTGCTTTTATTTTATCTTCATCATTTTCAATGCCTTTTATAATTTCTTCTACTTTTGCTTTAATATCATCCGTTTTAATAGCTACATCATCTACTAGCTTTTTATACCAAGTATATAAATCTGCGGTATTTTTAAAAAGTGTATGTGAATTCCCCTCTTTATCAGTAAATGCTTTTGAAAGGTATACAATATGCGGATGCAAATATGAATTACCAGGCTTAGCTACTTCTTTCTTAATCCCAGCTATGTTTTTAAAGGTATAACTTAACACATTATGTTTTTCAGTTTTACTTTCTGTTTTATTGATTTCAAAACCTTTAAAATGAAAATCTTTAGTAGAAAAACTTAACCATTCTGGAATATTAATAACAAGGTTACCTTTTATAATTCTGTGAGGTTTTTTCAAATACTCTACAGTAAAGTATTTGATATCTTTATAACGTTTTACTTCTTTTACTTTTCTAACATAACCTTGAAGTGGAAGATTTATTTCACCGTATCTAATTCTATAATCGTTATGAAAAATAGATTCGTCAGAATACGCTTCGTCTCTATAGTTCCAAAACTTCTCTCTACCTCTTCTACCATATAATTTTAATTTTTTAATTTCAGATTGTTTGTCGTACCCTGTACTGTACCATAAATCTGCTCTTTTTGAAATGGCTAAAAAAGTAATAGACTTCGATTCAATTACCTCAACTTTGTTGGTTTTTCTATTGAGTTCAAAGTTTATTTCAATTGAATAATCGGAAATAACTACATCTTCTTCCTCATACTTTTCTTTTAAGGATTGTGCTAGTTTTACAGCCTCCTCTGTTGGCTTGTCTCTTTGTGCAAAGAGTGTTGATGAAAATAGTAGTAATGCTAATAAGTGATAAGTGATATTTCTCATAGTGCGGCAAAGATACTTTTAATTACAATATATTTTGCCTGAAATGCAATTTATTTATTTCATTTATGAGGCGCAATTGTTTTTAAACCAACCACTTCTCTGTTTTAAATATCTTTTTAATAAAAACAATATTCCACTTAGCACATTCCAAATTATGAAATAAATCCAAATATCTTTTTTGAATTCCGTTAAACAAGGAGGGCAAGGGTAATCAGGAATACAGGGTTCGCATGATATGAAAAAAGAGTCAATTAAAAATCGCCCAATTAACAGTAAATTTCCAATAATCCAACTATAAAAAATGTAATTCTTTTTTTTCATTCTAATTTTCTATTTCACCCCTATATTTTTCCCTATCTGTTGAGTGAATTCCGAACATTGTAATTCCACTATCAAAGATTTTAATATCAAAATCACGCTTTATTTTATATCTGTCATCCAAATCCTTTGATAAATATATAAACCCTAGAAAAAAAACTCCAAATCCAACCCAAAATATTTTACAAATCAGTTTAGGTATGTTTACTTCCCATAATCGGTTTATAATCAACGTTACTATTAACCAAAAGGCAAAATAAGTCAGAAAATTAATTGTCATTTCAGTCAAAAAGTATTGAGTTGACAATGATGTATGAAACCCTTCGCACTTGTAGATTAAAGGAAAGCCATAGAAAAAAACATCTTTTGCATCTATCGCAATTCCAAACCACCATTTGGTTATAATTCCAAATGAAATTAACGTCAAAGGTAATGTTTGTCTAAAAATTATTTTTTTCATTTATCAAATTCGGGTAAGGATGCTCACACGATTGCATCGTGTGGTTAGATATTTACCAAACAGTTTCTAAATCCGTTTCTGTTGCCTTTTCTACGCGATTTTCTTTTTTAATATCAATATACTCAGCTATTGTAAACTCCACCACTTTTTTCTCCTTATTAAGAGATAAAATATCCCAAACTTTTTCAGCATTTATATTATTGAATTCACATGGCAATTGACTCAAACGTTTTTCGAATAATTTTTGATTATAAGGTTTAGATATTCTAAAAACATCACTTCCAACAATCTCTGGAATAGTGTAAACAAAATCTAAGTTTAATAACTTTTCAATCAAACTCATTTTTCGTAGAATTCGATTTATTTTTATGTTATAAGACTTTCGAATATCAAACTCTGGAAATGTTTTTCGAGCTATTTTTTCATGTTTAATTTTCTCTAGAAAATCAGCTTTTGGGTTATTATCTCCAGAACCATAAATAAAAAATCTTTCATCTGGCTTATTAATAAATATCAATCCTTGACCAACGTAAATTTCTGTCGGATGAAAATAACTAAAACAATAATAATCAGGAGTATTTTCAATTTCTCTTAGTTTCATTTCTGGAATACTCAACCCCTTAATATATTTTATAGCTAATTCTTTCACGATTATATTTTATTTACTCCACACGATTGCATTCTGTGGTTACAATTCATAGTTTAAATTAATTTTCAAAAAAAATAATAATTCTAAAATGTCATGTTATTTCTTGCTCGCAACACGAAAAAGTTCGTATAAGTACTCTATGGAACTATTTATTTATCTCTTTATGATCTACCATAAAAACTAATATAATAGTACTAATTAGAGAGGTAATTAAAAATGGAATTAATTTTATTACATCAATTAATCTAACAGAAAGTCCTGCAATAAAAACTATTAAAAAATAGAATAAAAACAAAACAATTCTCTTTTTAATTCTAGAGTTAAATCTTTTAATAATTCTTTCTCTAAAATATATTGTTATAAATATAGGGTTGAGAATTACCCAACAAATCATTATCAATAATAGTTCCGTATATGAACCTGTTCCTCCAATCATTTTTTTATGTTAACAACCTACACTACCATATAATTGCACCATACAAAAGGATTCGTGCAAGAGCGAGTTTTTCTTATAGATTGTTAGCTACTGCCTATTATAATCTATTCTCAATATCCATTCTTTGATGTAGAATTCGAATTATTTCTACTATTTGAGTTTTCTTGTCTATTTTATAGAATAAATAATGAAGTTTAACTTTAGTTCTTAAATATCCTTTTCTAACATAACTAAAGTCTTTTCCTTCTTCCGGTTTTGTCGAGATATACTCAATCTCCTCAAAAATTTGATTTAGATATCTGTCAGCTTTTTCAATAGACCAAGTTTCAAAAGTATATGCCCATATTTTTTTAAGGTCTTTTTCCGCTTCAACACTAATTTTATATTTCGCCACTCGAATATTTTTTATGCATTGAACTTAAAAAATCACTCTTACTAAAGTTCTCTACAAATCCTGAGTTTTCTCCTTTTTTTAATTCTCTAATTAGTTCTTTTTTCTTATTCTCCTCTTGTTCAAATAATCTTAGCGCAGTTCTAACGACTTCGCTTGCAGACGAAAATCGTCCTGAGGTTATTTGTTCACTTATAAATTCATTAAAGTAATCACCCAACAATATTGATGTATTTTTTGCCATAATTATTGTTTTTTACAAATATACCAATTTATGGTATTAAACACAAATCTTTGGGTTATAGCTAACGCTGTAGGCATGAGCTGTAAACCATTGTCTTTTGCCTATTGTTATCGGTTGTCTTTGATGAGTATTCACTCAGTAAAGAACTGATAAAGTTGGGTATCTAAAGCTTCTTCGTTGTAACTCTAGAAAGGCATCGTGGTGGTGACTATTCTTAGTTTAAATTAATTTTCTAAAAATAATGATATTATCTAACAAACCTGTTTCTCCAGCATAGTCAATAGCACTACTATATCTATAATCTTCTGGTTTAAAAACCCAACCTGCTTTTACTGGGTTATTATGGATATAGTTAATTTTTTCATTGATTACCTTAGTACTCCACAATTCTATTGGTTTATTATCATGCCTCCAAAATTGATATTTCTTTACATTTGAAGATTTATTGGCTACTTTTTGAAATTCCGCTAATAGTAATTCTTTCCTGCTTTCTCTAAGGTTTTCCTGAATCGCTTTTACGATTGCTTTACTTGTAAATCATTTAAAATCTCCTAATAACAACTGTGGTGGTTGTCCTTGGGTACTTCTAAATATTAAATGAATATGATTAGTCATAATACACCAAGAAAAAATTTCCATTCCTTTATTTTCTTGACAAAATGATAGGCTTTTCAATAAAATATCTTTGTACTCATTTCTGGTAAAAACATCTAACCACTTTACTACTGCAAAGCTTACAAAATAGATGCCGTCTGGATTATGGAATTTATAGTTTCTACTCATAGCACAGCTAAAATACAAAAAACTACCTTACATTTTACTGTACAGTAGTTTTCTATTTTTATTTTGTGACGTCCTGAATACTCGTTACAATAATTAATATATTAAAGGTAGTAATTTTTAAATTGCTACCTTTAGTTTTTTGTAGCTTTTTCTTTTGACTTTTTTTTGTTGGTGCATTTGATTAGGAGTTAACATTGAATTTGATAAATGAGGTCTTATTTGATTGTAAATATTGATTGCATTTTTAATTAACTTCTTTTTAATTTGTATAGAAACGTCGTATTTATCAATTGCAAATTCTTGTTTAAGAATCCCATTGATTCTTTCAGCTATAGCATTTTCATAAGGATCATATTTTTCAGTCATGCTAGGTTTGATATTATTGATACTTAACATTTTTTGATATTCATTAGAGCAATATTGTAACCCTCTATCTGAATGATGAATAATAGGTTCTTTATTATAATTTCTATTAGAGATTGCCATATCTAGGGCTCTTAAAGAACCTGCTACATTTAAACTATTAGAGACATCATACCCCATTATTTTTTTAGAGTAAGCATCAGTAATTAGCGCTAAATAACATGGGTTTTCTCTCTTTCCAATGTAAGTAATATCACTCACCCATACTTGTTCAGGTCTTACAAATTCTATATTTTTAAGTTGATTTACATGTTTTCTAAATCTATGATGAGAATTTGTAGTTATATGATATTTTTTCTTGGTAGAATTAATAAATTATTAGCTTTTAATATTTTAAACAACTTATCACGACCAACACCAATTGCTTTTAATTCAGATTTTAAAAGATAAAATAATTTCCTTGTACCTATTCTCGGCATTGATATACGGATAGTATTTACTAAATCAATAACCTTTTTACTAAGCTTTTGTTTCTCTTTATATGAATGAATAGCTCTATAATATACCTGCCTATTCACCCCGAGTAAATCACAGGTAGCTGTTATGCTTTCTTTGGCTTCTTGACTATATTTTTTGATAACTCGGGTACGTGCTTTTTCTGATTGGAATATTAAATTCTTCTTCAGCAATATCAATCATCATATCAAAAATGATGACTTTTTTATCAGCAAGCTCTGCTAAATATTCAGCACGTGCTTTTTGCTTTTCTAAAAGCTTGACTTGTTGCTCTAATTCTAAAATACGCTGTTCAGGTGTTTTTGACATGGTTTGATTTATACTAAAATCGTAATCAAATTTACCATATTTTTTTAACCAAGTACGAATCGTAGATCTTGCTTGAATACCATATTTATCAATCGCTTGAGTTCTGGTTAATAATCCTTGCTCAATCTCTTGAACAACTTGTAGTTTAAAGGACAAACTATAATCCTTTTGGGTTCGCTTTACATAATCTGATTTCCTAGAATCCATAAAATAACTTTTAGTTGTAACGCTATTTTAGGACGGGACATTTATTAATAACTTTAGCTGTTAATACTTACTCATACTCGTCACACGAAAGGATTCGTGCGGGAGCGGGGTTATTTTAGAATCTATAATCCTTCTTCAAAATTCATTCTTTCAACCTTTTCTCTTTGCTCTATCAATGTTTCCACTCCAAAATCTCTTCGCTCTTTATTTGTAATTTTCGTTGTATCAATGTCGGCTAGTTTCCATGGTTCATCTCCATTTTTATGATATTGAGTCCCGTAAATCTGAGGTTTTCCAATACTTAATAAATACCTATCTGTAGCTGCAGCTAAAAGCCACTTATCAGCATTAGGATTTAACTCAATGCTTTTTTTCATAAGATTCATAGCCATTTTATAACTAGTTGAATCACCTCCGTGTTGAAATATCATAGCTGCATGTCTATAATCTTTTGATGTATGTAACTTCTTAAGTTTTATTAATTCCATTACTCTTAAACGTCTCAAGCTATCATTTTTTGAAACTTCATCCCAGTCTGTTTCAAAATAATCTTTTTGGCGGTCCTTTTGATCATTATAATGAATTTGACTTAGTTCAATGTTATCATTAAAGATTCCGTTCTTTATCGCATTTGAATGTTTTATATTGTTCTTACAAGAAGTAACTATAAATACGACTAAAATTATCCTTTTCATAAAAAAAATGTTTTAATGAAGCACAACGACCCAGCTAAGGAATCGTTGCGTTAGTTTTACTTTTACGTTATAAATATACCTAAAGATTTGAGTTGTCCGAGTATTTTCCCAACGGGAAAATGCGTAAGCAGTGTTTTTTAGGTTTTGTTATATGCTTTTTTTACTATAGTTTTTTCTTTATTGGGCTTATTATACTCTATTGGATCTAATGAAAAAAAGCTTCTGTAGTTTTTGTCATTAGGTTGAAATAAAGAGTTTTTTCCTTTGAATTTAACTTCTAGAGCAAGTTTTCCATTGTTTAAAAAACGTTGAAGTATAACTTCGTTTTTTTCTCTGTCTGAAATTACAATTTCATGGTGATAATGATTTGGAGCGCCTAAATAAGTTGAAAAAGGAATAGAATCTCTGGAATAGTTTAGGCTCCTTTTAAGTCCAACCTTACGCATAGGAGCTATTGAATCTATTTCATTTAGATATAATGTGATTAATTGATGTGGATCCCAAAAACTTGATGTAAACACTCCATCTTCATAAAGAATATAATCAATATATTTTTCTTTCTTTTTTAACTCAGAATATATTTGTTGTATATATGTTTCATAAATATAACTAGAGAAGTCAGGATTACTAAGAAAGCCTTTAACAGTAAATCTATTTTCTATTCCAATTAAACCTAGATATTTATTGTTTTTAGCTTCAAAACATTCAAATTGAGTTGATGGATTACAAGTTTTATATAAAGGGATAAAGCTACCTATTCCGATAGTTAACTCTTTTTTTTCTCTTAATTCGATAATTCTATTTCCAGTTCCTTGAATTATTATATTTCCATTTTTTAGTAAGAATTTATATGATACTTTATCTTCTCCTGCTAATATTCCATTTTGTATTTCACAGAAAGAACCTGAATTTTGTTGAGTCATTTTATAATATTTAAAATGAATTGGAAAAAAACCGAAGTTGTGAAGGAGAATTAATATCGTAATTCCTATTATTAAAATTTTGAACTTTTTCATTTTTAGACTAATTGCATATAACGCAGAGGTAAATACAATGGTGTTATCCCCATTACATTTACAATGCTACTAGATTTTTTACTAATTAAAAACCATAAAGTAGTTCAACATCAATTTAAACCGACAAACAACTAACTATAAACACCTTAACATCAAAACACTTTACTACTAAGTCAATAAATACAGCTATGGTAAACCTATATTTCATAAAATAAAAATTAGAATAAACTATAATATTCATTTAGCATATACTTCAACAAAATAACCTTGTGAAAATGTATCAATGAGCTATGGAAACATAGCAACGGACTATAGGAAAGTATCAGCGAACCAAATGCAAATGTCAGCGAACCGACTGAAAATAATAGCTACTGCTCTAAAAAAAGAACCCGCTCAGAAAAAATTCTGAAACGGGCTCTAACAAAAAGTAAAAAAATTAATACCCCTTCACTCTATTAATTATTTACTTTCATGAATTTATGAACTAATATGCCTTTATCACTATGTATTTTCATAAAGTATAAATTAGGAAATAAGTAACTTACATTAAATGTTCTTAATTGCCCTGAGAAAAATCCTACCATTCTATCAGAAAGATCATGAATGGTAATGTATTGTATTTGAATATCTGAATTCTTCTCCGTTAAATTCATTATTCCTGTGGTTGGGTTGGGTGATAGCGTAAAGTAGTCCTCAAATGTTGGTGGGCCTACTTTCTTTTCTTTTACCTCAACACGTTCTGTATTGGTTATAATTGGTGGATTAAAATCAAAATAGATTGCTGCTTTATTATCTATTACATCTCCTAATACTAAATCATCTTTTGTTTTAATTCTGAATAAAACATAGCCGTCATTAGTAGCATCGTCAAATGGTAAGTTGATTTCCTCAAATGTAAAGGTTACTTCTTTTTCATCCTTTATAGTGGTAGTGTATTTATGACTTGCATACAAAGGTTCAAAGGTTTTAATATCTAGTTTTGTAGTATCTATCTCATCTACAATACTAATATTTATAGCATCTGCAGTTCCTTTATTTTCAAATCGGATTAAATAATGTAAATACTTCCCTACTTCTTTTGGTTCTAGAATATTTCCTTCTAAACATGTTTTATCATTCGGATCATACGAATTTACAACTGTTTGATTCAACACCATGGTATTGTCTTCTGGTGCTTCATCCGTAGCTCCGTTAACTTTTACCGTGTATGTTAAAATATCACCATTATTTACTGCTGGACTATCCGTTGGTTTATTAACGTTTAATGTTAATTTGATTTCTCTTGCTTCATACGGTTTTAAATCTGTAAAATTCCACGAAAACTGATTAGAAGTTGTTGTTGCTACTGCTGGATTTGCTGAAACCAAGGTTAAAATATCCTCCATATATTCTAACGCAATGGTTCCAGACTGTGTAGTAGTTCCTCTGTTTTTATACGTAATATTATAAGAAGTATCAAACCCTGGTCTAGCTGGTATTCCTTCAGGTACAATGGTAATTTCTAAATCGTTAAAATCAACCAAACTAGTTACACAAAAATCTTGTGTTTTTATTGGTCCTTCTGCCGGGAAGTTGATAATTGTAGGTGGAAACGTTGGTGCTGGAGAAATCGCAAAGTTGGTTGGTTTTGCAAAGTTTGAAAACATATAATAGCTTCCTGCTTCAACATTGGCTTCATAAAATCCGTCTTTATCAGGAAAAACAGTTATTGGGAATCCTCCTGCTACTGGGAAAATGTTAAGACTCAATCCTGCTGAAAAACCTCTATCATTTACATCACAGCCATCATTGTTAATATCAAATTTAACACGACCTCTTAAAAAGTTACTTTTTCCGCAATCCGTACTTACTTTATAATTTCCTGTATTTTGGATATAACTTCTTCTATAAATAGCAGACTCTACATAGTTTTCATCTACACACATAAAAGCTAAGCTAGGTGTATTTTTAAACTCAAAATTATCTAAAGTTCCTTTAAAAGGTTGTCCGGTAAGGAATACTGTTTTAAGATCTGAATTGTTTTCTACATTCAAATAATCTAACGTAAACTTTCTGGCGTCAAATGTTAAAAATTGATTGCCTGCAACATTTAAGCTGCTAAGCTTACTGTTATTATCTCCAAAAGTAATATCCGTTAACTCATTGTTTTGTAGTTGTAAAGTTTCTAATGCGTCATTTTTACTAATATCAATAGTTACTAATTTATTATTAGCTGCGTTAATATTTTTTGCCTTTGTATTAGTATCAAGGTTTAGTGCTGTTAATACATTTCCACTAACATCAATAGTATCTAAAGCTATATTTTTAGATAAATCAATAGCGGCTAATTTGGTGTTTCTTATAAAAAGGCTAGTTAAATTAGTATTCTTACTTACATCTATGGTGGCTACATTGAACGCTTCATTTTGATTTTCAAAATTTTCTACTCTTAAACTTCTTAATTTGGTGTTTTGAGTTACGTTTACATTTTTTAAAGCAGTAAAAATACGTACCTCAACTGTTTCTAATGCTGGATTGTTACTAAAGTCTAAACCTGTTACAGCAGTAGCTACTATCATTACATTTTTTAATGCAGCTTGTTTACTTAGGTCTAAAGAAGAAAATGAACCTCCTATTACAATCAAATTTTGTATTTGTGTATTCTTTTCTAGGTTTAATTCTTGTAATTTATACATGCTAACATGTAAACTTTCTAACAATGTATTTTCCCTTAAATCTATACTCGTAAGTATAGTACTCTTTACTTTTAATTCTTTTAATGCTGTATTACTAGTTACATCAATAGTAGACAGTGTATTTTTATCAATATTTAAATACGTTAAGTTAGGCAACACACTTATGTCTAAAACATCAATATTAGGTGAATCAATAGTTAATCGTTCTATAAGTGGGTGATTTCCTAAGTTAATTGTTTTAATAGGTTCTTCATCTCTTTTTCGTTGATGAAAACTTAATTCTCTTAAATTTTTAAAGAATTTTAGCTCCGTAATATCTTTTATATCTAAATAATATCCATTTTTTCCTGGGGTTGCTGTGCTTTCAGGAATTAACAAACTGGTTACAGCTTCTGCTTCTGCAAAGCTAACTTCACCATCTCCATCAGTATCTACATTATTTGCTGGTAGTAATACCGCACTTTCAAAATAGAAATCTTTAAAATTGATGTTATTCCCAACGCCACAATTCAAACTGATTTCATAATTTGAGTACCCATCTGTGCCTTTCTTGGCTTTTATTTCTTGAAAAATATCTGGTGATGCACAAATGTTTTTTAAGTTTAAACAGTTAGTATATCCTAAACTTCCATTTGATGGTTTAAATGTATGGTTCCCTGCTATAAAAGCAGTTTCTAAATTAGGATTACTACTAAAGTCTAATCTGTTTAACGTATTGTTGCGAACGTCTATGGTTGTTAAACTGTTATTGCTAATATCTAAATGATTGATAGCTGTATTCTGGGCAATGTCTATAGACGTAATTTGATTGTTTCTTAGTATTAATTTTTCTAGGTTGGGAATATTGGTAACACTTAAAGTGGTTAACTGATTGTTATAAGCCTCAATATTTGTAAGAGTTGGTGTATTGGGTAATTTTAAATTCGTTAATTTATTACTACTTACATTTACGCTTTCTAAGGTTATTTTATCTTCAAGGTTTAATGTAGTAAGTTGACTTTCAGTTAATGTAAATTCTTTTAAAGCTGGTGTAGCCCCAATAGAGAATGTTGTTAAATTATAACTATATCTTATGTGTACTTGATTTAAATTTGTATTTGAGCCTAAATGAATACTTGTTAAATCTTGGTTTTCCGATATAATTAATTGCTTTAAGGCTTTATTATGAGATAAGTCTAGACTAGATACTCCTGTTAAAACCATTCTAAAAGATTCGATGTTTTCAAAATATTTAATATCTGATACATCTTTAAAATCAGCAGATAATAAAGCTATTCGTCCTGTTAGATTCTTTGCTTCTTCTACTGTTATTTCTCCGTCTTTGTTACTATCAGCACTTGTGACTTGGACCATATATTGCTTAAATAGATTGTCCTTAAAGTTGATATTTTGAGCCTGAACTTTAAATAAACAGGTCAAAATACATAGCAAAATTAATTTGTGTTTCATGGTAGGTTAGATTTTTAAATTAAACTCCAAAATTACCGCTCTGAAACAAAATAAAAATCACCCTTTTCGGGTGATTTTTGTTATTCTTTTTTTAGTATTAATTAACTACTTTCATAAATTTAGTTGTTAATATTCCTTTATCACTAGTATGTACTTTTAATACATATAAATTAGGGAATAAATAGCCTACATTAAAAACGCTCATTTGCCCTGGAAAGAAACCTACTATTCTACCTGATAAATCATGGATACTTATATACTGAATTTGAATAGCTGTTTTCTTTTGAGTTAAGTTTAAAATTCCTGTTGTTGGATTTGGAGATAATGTAAAGTAATCATCAAATGTTGGCTCTTCAACCTTTTTCTCTTTTACTTCAACGCTTTCTACATTAGTAATTATTGGAGGATTGAAATCAAAATAAATAGCTGATTTGTTATCAATTACATCTCCAACCACCAAATCATCTTTTGTTTTAATTCTGAATAAAACATAGCCATCATTATTTGCATCATCAAATGGTAAGTTTATATCTTCAAAAGTAAAGGTTATTTCTTTTTTATCTTTTACAGTGGTTCTATACTTATGACTTGCATATAACGGTTCAAATGTTTCAATATCTAACTTTGTGGTGTCTATTTCATCTACAACTGTTATATTAACAGCATCTGCTGTTCCTTTATTTTCAAAGCGAATTAAATAATGTAAATAGTTCCCTACTTCTTTTGGTTCTAAAATAGTTCCTTCTAAACATGTTTTATCATTCGGATCGTAAGAATTTACAACTGTTTGGTTTAACACCATAGTATTGTCTTCTGGTGCTTCATCTGTAGCACCGTTAACTTTTACTGTATATTTTAAAATATCTCCATCATTTACTGCTGGACTATCCGTTGGTTTATTAACGTTTAATATTAACTTAATTTCTCTTGCTTCATACGGTTTTAAATTGGTAAAACTCCACGAAAACTGATTGGTAGTTGTAGCTTCTACTGCTGGTGTTGCAGATACCAAACTCAATATATTTTCTGTATAATCTAATGTAATATTTCCTGACTGAGTAGTAGTCCCTCTATTCTTATACGTAATACTATAGGATGCGTTAAATCCTGGTCTTGCTGGTGCTCCATCTGGTATTATAGTTACTTCAAGATCATTAAAATCAACCAAGCTAGTTACACAAAAATCTTTAATTTTTATTGGTCCTTCTGTAGGAAAACTAATAGGTGTTGGTGGAAATGAAGGAGCAGGACTTATATCAAAGTTAGTTGGTTTTGCAAAAACAGGGAACATATAGTAATCTCCATCTGCTAAAGCTATTTGATAAACTCCATCTTCGTCTGGAAATACTTCTTCGTAGCCTCCAGTTAAAGCTGAAATTCCAAATTTTAATCCTGATGAAAAACCTCTATCATTAGCATCACATCCATTCTTATCTAAATCAAAATTTACGATTCCTTTAAGAATGTTACTTTTTGAGCAATCATTGGAAACAACATAATTAGAATGATTTGTAGATTTTTTTCTTTCTTTTGCTGACTTTACAAACTTTGAATCAACACACATGTATTCTAAATTAAGGCAGTGCTCATAGTATGCATTTTCAAAATCTCCTCCAAAAGGTTGTCCTGTAAGGTATGCTTTCTTTAAGTCAGGATTTCCTGCAAAGTATAGAAAATCTAATTTACAATTTCTAACATCTAATGCAGTTAACTTGTTATTCATAATACGAAGAAATTGTAACTTCGTGTTCTTACTAAAGTCTACATTGGTTAATTCATTACTATCTATAAGCAGTTGTTGCAGGTCTGTATTAGTTGTTAAATCTATTGTAGTAAGTTGATTGTTTGATATACTTATTGTACTTAACTTTTTACAATTGGTAACATTTATACTTGCTAATTTGTTAAACGCAAGTGTTAACTGCCTTAGTTCATTATTTTTACTTAAATCTAGAGCCGTTAAATTTGTATTGGTAATATCTACCACAAGTAATTCAGTATTTTTACTCAAGTCAAGAGCTGTGATAGCGTTATTTGATAACTTTAATATTTGTAATAAAGGGCTATCTTTTAAGTCTATATTTGTTAAACTTCCATAGTGAATTTCTAATGTTTTTAGTTTGTTAGCATTACTAAAGTCTATGTCAGAAAGTGCTCTGTTATTACTTCTAATTTTAACTAGCTCTAATTGGGTTTTATTACTTAAATCTAACGTAGGTATTTTGGTATTAATTAACTCTAAGTGCTCTAGTTTTGAATTATTACCTAAATCTAATTGATTCAAATGTACTGCAGATAGAATTAATTTTTTAAGGTTTGATAGCATACTTACGTCTATGCTTGAAATAGTAGATCCCCATAACTCAAGCTCTTTAATATGTGTATTATTACTCAAGTCAAGTGAAGGAAATACAACATTGTTAGATTTTAATACTTCTAAGTTTTTGAAGTATTTAATATCTGTCATTTCAGTTAATGATACATTTTCAAAGGTAAAAGCTTTCAGTGTTTCTGCTTCCTGAAAACTAATTTCTCCATCAGAGTTTGTATCAACTCTATGTTTTTTACTGTTTAATAGGGCTTCTTTAAACTTAATATCTTTAAAATTGATATTTTGAGCATTACTTTTTATAAAAAAGCTCAATAAACATAGCAAAATTAATTTGTGTTTCATAATAGGTTATCTTTTAAATTAAGCTTCAAAACTACCTACTTAAAACGTAGAAAAATCACCCGTAATGGGTGATTTTTATTGAATTTCTAACAGTATATTACTGACCTTTATTCTTTTATTTTTTCAGTTTCTCCTTCTTTTTTAAGGTGTTTATCTAAAAATTTTAAAATTCTACTATTTGATTCTATTTGGTTTTCTTTTTTTCTAAACCCATGCCCTTCATCATCAAATAACACATATTCTACTGGTACACCGTTCTTTTTTACTTCTGCTACAATTTCATCTGATTCTACTTGCAATACTCTTGGGTCTTTTGCACCTTGTAAAACCATTAATGGCTTGGTTACTTTATTGGCATGGAATAATGGAGAAATTCTTCTTAACCTCACTGAATCTGCCGTATTTGGATTTCCTAATTCTTTATATAACGCTTCTCTATATGATTCCCACCATGATGGAATACTTTTTAAAGTTCTTAACCAATTAGTTACTCCAAAAATATTTACACCTACTTTAAATTCTTCTGGCGTGTAAGTTAATGCTGCCATCGTCATATACCCTCCGTAAGAACCTCCTATAATTCCTATTTTATCAGCATCTATTTCTGGTTGTTTTGCTAACCAGTTTTTACCTTCTACACAATCTTGTAAATCTTTTTCTCCGTGGTTTTTATCATCCATGGTATAGAATGTTTTTCCATAACCACTACTTCCTCGGTTATTAACTGCTAATACTGCATAACCATGATTTACTAAATATTGAATTCTTGAACTAAACCCTTGACGTGATTGTCCGCCAGGACCTCCGTGAACCCAAACTAAAGCTGGCACTTTACTTTTAGTAGAAGCTTGGTGAGGTAAATAGTAAATAGCTGGTATGGTTACTCCATCAAAAGATGGATATCTAATTACTTTAGCCTTTACTAAATCTGCTGGATTAATGTCTTTGTTTAAAACATCTGTCAACTTCTTTTGTTCTTTTGTTGTTAAGTCATATATATACAAGTTAGAAGGCGTATTTGATCCTCCTGAGTAAAAGCGCATTTTAGATTCGTCTTTTGAAAAACCAACACTAGTAACACTTTGTCCATTTACATTAGGTAATTCGATATTTTTCCCGTTTGCTATGTCAAAAATCTCTATTGCATTTTTTCCATCTTCATTAATATAGGTTACTCTGTATTTTCCATTATAGGTAAAATAACTTCCCATAATATCCCAATTTTTCTTCAAGACTTCTTCTGACTTTTTAGCTTCAATATCATATCGCATTAAAACTGCAAATTCTCCATTAGCATCTGTTGTGTAGTAAAAATATTTATCATCTAAAGAAAAGTCTTCAGCACTATTTCCACTTAAAGTTGTATTAATTTTAGTAGTTTCTTTGGTTGTTCTATTATATAAAAACAAATCTCTGTCATTAGTATTTACCGCTTTACTTAATGCTAAAATGTTTTTATTATTTGATTTAGCTACTACATTGTATCCTTCTTTATTTTCATAGATCATTTTAGAAGTGAAATTTTCAATTTCCATTTCATATACATCCATAAATCGTTTGTCTCTTTTATTAGATGAAAAGAAGAAACTCTTTTTATCTCTTGCCCATCCAGAAAACAATGCTCTTGCTCCTTTTTCTGGAGTTAACTCTTTAACGGTTCCATCCAAATCTCTTTTAAAAATATGATAGATTTCATCTCCATTGTTATCCATTCTAAACAACATTCTGTCATCATTTGGAAAATATGAAGTAGCATATACCGATGAACTATCTGATTTTGTAATTGGTGTAAACGCTCCATTACTGGTGTTTACTTCATAAATATTATATACTCCTGAGCGGTTACTTGTTACTAATAACTTTGAATTATCTGATGAAAAACTTCCGCCTCTAACCGCTTCATTATCCATCATTTGCTTAATGGTATATTTTTTAGGTTCTTTCTTAACTTCTTCAGAAGTTTTTTGCCCTTCCTTTTTACAAGATAGTATTGTTATTGCCATAATAACAATAAGTGAATATAGTTTTTTCATTATTTGATTTAGTTTTGGTTATTATTGAATTAGACCGTAATCTTAACTTTTTGTTACACAAGCTTTCTTTTTTTAATTTATACTAAACCTTTTAGTTTCTTTAAAAGGTGAAATCGTTATTTTCTCTACTTTATCTTTATACCTATTCCAATCGTTTGTAAAAAAAGTGTTCGTTTTATTTATCGCTTTTTCAAATACTTCTGTAAATTGTTGTATCAGCCTTTCTTCTGTAGCTGTTTGATTACCAAAACGACTGTTAACATACCACCTAGCGGTATTTAGTCTTTGATTTATGGTTACCTCTGGATTCCTTGTTATTCCCTGTCTTTTATCTACTTTTCCTAAAAAAGTAGCGACTAAAGTATCTATTTGTTTAATTATTGCTTTGGATGCCTCAATACTTTCCTTATATTTTTTCTTGTCTGACTTTGCTAATTTTGACTTATAGTTACTGGCTATTTTTTTACTTTCTTGTAACTGTCTCAAAACATTCACCATAATTTCTTGGTAGCTTTCTAGTTTTTTAGCGGATTCATATTTTTGATTGATGGCATTATCAGATAATTTTAATCTTGGATCAAAAACTATTTTAATATTTTGTTCCGAAGATTGATTTCCATAAGTTAGTTTTACTTTATAAATACCTGGTTTTACTTTAACTCCTGATGGTTCAGCTTTAGGTTTTCTAATATTTCTTGAAGGCTTAACAATTCCTTTTTCAGTCATATTCCATACTAACCTATGAATTCCGTTTTCTTTTGGTGCTTTTCTTTTAATGGTTCTTATTAATCTATTTTTATCAAAAAACTCAAATTTTATAGAGTCATACTTAACAGAAGTAGTATCTTTTTTTATGGTACTCTTTTTAGGTTTATTTATAGAGTATGATAGTATCGCTCCTTTTTTACGGTTCTCTCCATTGTATAGTGCATCTGCTCCAAAACGACTTCCTAAAGGTTGCTGATATGAAGCTTGATATCCTATTGGTGGCTCAAATAAATTAACCGCATTAGTTAAAATTTGTGCATTCCTTGCCATAGCTCTTAGTGGTCTAATATCATCTAAAATCCATGCTGCTCTTCCAAAAGTTCCAATAACCAAATCGTGTTCTCTTGGGTGAATTACCAAATCCTTTACAGGTACCGTTGGAAAACCATTTGTCCACTTTGTCCATTTTTTACCTGCATTTATAGAAACATACAAACCGTCATCGGTTCCTAAAAACAGTAGGTTTTTATTCTCTGGATCTTCAACAATACATAATGTATAACTTTCAACATCATTTTCATCTACAATTCGTTCCCAAGTTGTACCATAATCTTTGGTACGGTAGGCATATGGTTTGTAATTAAATCTGCGGTAATCATTAGCTACCAATAAAGCTTCTCCTTTATGTTTATTAGATGCTTTTATTTGTGTTATCCAACTATTTGCTGGCAGTCCCTTTAAATTGGCTGATATATTTTTCCAATTTTGTCCACCATCTCTAGTAATTTGTACTTGACCATCGTCAGTAGCTACCCAAAGCATTCCTTTTTCCAAAGGCGAAGGTTCTACAACTAAAATAGTACAGTGGTTTTCTGCTCCTGTAGCATCCATGGTTAATCCTCCACTTTCTGATTGTTTTTGTTTGTTTTTATCATTTGTTGTTAAATCTGGTGAAATAACTTCCCATGTTAATCCTTTATCTGTTGATTTATGAACAAATTGACTTCCAAAATAGATGGTTGAATTATTAAATGGGTCAATATTTATAGCTGAATTCCAGTTAAACCGAAGTTTTACTTTTGGATCAGGATGTGTAGGTCTAACTGTATAATTATTCCCCGTTACATAATCATACCTAGAAACATATCCTTGTTGACTCATAGTCCAACCATAACGAGCATCATCTTTATCAGGAACCACATCAAAACCATCACCAAAACTAATTTCTTGCCAGTAGGCATTTCTAATACCTTGTGCTTTCCATACATAAGCTGGTCCGCGCCAAGAGCCATTATCTTGCATTCCTCCATAAACGTTGTATGGGTATTCATTATCTACATTTATATGATAAAATTGTGCTACAGGTAAATTTCCTATAAATCGCCAAGACTTTCCTCTATCAAAAGTTATGTTTAAACCTCCATCATTTCCATCTATCATAAAAGAGCCGTCTTTGGGATGAATCCACCAAGCATGATGATCAGGATGTACTCCATTAGATACTCTATAAGCTGGCATTAATCTTTTAAAACTTTTTCCGCCATCTTCAGAAACATTTACATAGGTAAAAATGGTATACAATCTATTTTCATTCTGAGGATCAACATATATTTCGGAATAATAAAATGGTCTATTTCCAATACCGCTTCCACTATTTATATTTTTCCAAGTGAATCCACCATCTTCGCTTTTATACAAGGCATTTTTATTAGCTTCTACTAAAGCATAGATAATTTCTGGATTAGAACGTGCAATGGCTATTCCAATTCTACCTAACTTCCCTTCTGGTAAACCTTCTTTATGAGTTATTTTTTTCCAATTTTCTCCACCGTCATGCGTAATAAACAAACCGCTTCCTGTTCCTCCAGAATTAAAAAACCATGGTTCTCTTTTATGTTCCCACATGGTAGCAATTAATTTATTTGGATTGGAAGGATCCATTACTAAATCTGCTGCTCCTGATTTTATGTTGGTGAATAATATTTGTTTCCATGTTTTACCGCCATCAGTTGTTTTATAAACACCTCTTTCTTTGTGTTCTCCCCATGGTGATCCAATAGCAGCTGCATATACTATATCTGGATTGGATGGATCTATAACTATTCTATGTATATGACGTGTTTTTTGTAATCCCATAGATTTCCATGTTCTTCCCGCGTCTAGTGATTTATAGATTCCGTATCCTCCATTTAAACTATTTCTTGGGTTTCCTTCTCCAGTTCCTACCCAAATAACACTTGGATTAGATTGTTGTATGGCTAAAGCGCCTATTGAGGCTGTTACTTCTTTTTCAAAAATTGGTTTCCATTTAATGCCTGCCGAAGTAGATTTCCATACACCTCCTGATGCTGTTCCTACATACATAACATCAGTATTTGATTCTACAACATCTATAGCTGTTACTCTTCCACTCATTCCTCCAGGCCCAATATTTCTTGGTTTCATATTTTTAACCAAGTCCATAGTGAACTCTTGCGCATTTAGAAAAAAGTTAGAGAAAATTAATAGTAGTATTAATAGTTTTTTCATGGAGTTTGTGTTTCATTAGTAAGTTTGAGTAGTAAAGGTATCAATTAAACTCCAAAAAAATGTTAAGTTTATGTTTTTCAAAATAAACAACTAACAAACCCTTGTATACTATAAAACTCCCTATTTTTAATCAATAAGGAGTTTTATATCATCTAATAAAAGTATACTTTTATTCTTCTTTCTTTTTAGGTTCTCTTTTAGCTTGCTTTAATACTTGCATTAACATCCATTCTATTTGTCCGTTTGTTGAACGGAACTCATCGGATGCCCATTTTTCAATTTCTTTGAGCATATCTTCATTTAAGCGTAATGCAAATGCTTTCTTTTTTGCCATGGTTATTTTCTAATGAATGTAACTATTGTTTTAAATCAATTCTTTTTCTATTACCTCAAAACATGATTTATATTATATATAATCAAATTATAATTTTTTCAGTTTATTTTAGATTCATAAGTTTTTAGAACTCTATTAATAGCTGTTTCTTTTTGTGTTCCTATTAATATTTTTTTTGAATTTTTTAATTGTATTTGCAATCCTAAATCTCCTCTTACACTAACAGCTATTCCTTTTTTCCCTTTCCATAAAGTACCTACTCTTAATCCCCAACCTCCATATTCAGATATTGCATCATACTTTCTAACGTATACTTCTTGTACTTGAGACCATTGTATGGTTTTAGTTTTTATATGAAACGGAAAAAACTGATAGTGAATACCTTTTTCATCTATTTTAGTTCTAAGTTTAATAGCCCAAAAGATACCCAAACAAAACATTAACGTTAAAATAAAAGTAAGGACTCCAGTTACAGTCATTTCTCCGTTAAAATATTTTTTAACAACAAGAATCATTGGTACAATAGCTCCCAATATTAAAAATATTATGAACCATGATTGTGTAAACTTTTGTTCCTCTTTAAAAACTTTCATTTTATTTCTTATCTGTTTTTATCTCTTTCAAACACAATTCTAGCTGAATGTTCAGCTATGCTAATTACCCTCCAACCTTGTTTTGCATAACTGTTTAAAGTATCTTCTAATTTCTGGTTATTTCCAGTAAGTCCCATTTTCCAATTTACTACCTTATATTCTTTCATAATTTATATGTATTTTATTTCAATTCGAGAATTCTTATTATTTATAAACTCTAAAAATGGTTTAACTTGGTTTTCAAGAACTCTAAAGGATAATACCTTCACTCTATTTTTATTATCATATATTTTCAAATGATTTATATTAGGTTCTAGAAAAATTTCTTCAACTTCTATTTTTTTTATTTCAAGAATATCTATTTTACTTTTAAAATTAGTTTTAAATAATTTATAAAAACAAGCAAAAACTAAAGCTGCAAAAACAACAACTACTAAAACTAACTTTACATAACCAAACACACTAGCCGTATAGCCTTTATCTATATAATCAATTATAATACTCCAACTAAACAATAGATATAATGATATGTTTATTATAAATTGTTGAACATTAAAACCTGTTTTAACGTCTATTTTAAGATCGGTATTTGAAACACTAACTTCTCCATTAGTTAATATAAAAGTACTTTTTTTCATAAGTATTAATGATTTAAAGTTCCCGTATTTAATACTGGTGACGCTTCTTTATCTCCACATAAAATCACCATTAAATTACTAACCATTGCAGCTTTTCTCTCTTCATCTAATTCTACAATTTCTTTTTTATTCAATTCTTCCAAAGCCATTTCTACCATACTTACTGCACCTTCAACTATTTTATGTCTTGCAGCTACAATTGCTGTTGCTTGTTGACGTTTTAACATAGCACTTGCTATTTCCTGAGCATACGCTAAGTATCCTATCCTAGCTTCTAATACTTCTATTCCTGCGATTGCTAAACGTTCTTCCAACTCTTTTTCTAAAGCATCGCTTACTTCATTAACACTAGATCTTAAAGTAATATCTTCTTCATGTCCTTCATCAGCAAAATTATCATAAGGGTACATGCTTGCTAACTTTCTAACGGCTGCATCAGTTTGTACTCTAACAAAATTCTCATAATTATCTACATCAAAAGCTGCCTTGTAAGTTTCTGTAACTCTCCAAACTAAAATAGTACTTATCATTACTGGATTTCCTAATTTATCGTTCACTTTTAATCGTTCACTATCAAAGTTACTTGCTCTTAATGATATTGTTTTTTTCTTATACAACGGGTTTGCCCAATACAATCCATTTTGCTTAATAGTTCCTACGTATTTTCCAAATAGTAATATAACTTTTGATGAATTTGGATTTACGAGTATAAACCCAAATGACAATATTAAACCAATTACAGTCGCTAAAATATAAATTGGGCTTTCAGTTTTAATAGCCATAACAATTCCTCCTATAAAAAGAACTAGTACAATGAAGAATAATAAATATCCATTTGCTGGTTTGATAATCTTTTCTGACTTCATATTAATATAATTTTATTTGATATTATTTTGATATCATAAAGATATGTAATATTTTTAAATATATCAAAATTTTTATGCATACTATTTTTTAACTTTGTCAAAAAATATTCAAAATGACCCTACGAAATTTACTGTTAACTATCGGCTTTTTAACATGCTTAAATGTATTCTCTAATGATATTGTTTGGGGACCAACTGGACATAGAGCCACTGGAAAAATTGCTGAAAAACACTTAACTAAAAAGGCTAAAAGAAAAATAGACCAATTGTTACAAGGTGAAAGTTTAGCTTTTGTTTCTACTTATGCAGATGAGATAAAATCAGATAAAAACTATAGAAAGTTTTATTCTTGGCATTATGTGAATATGCCTTTAGATGGCAAATACGAAACCAGTAAGAAAAACCCGAAAGGAGATTTAGTTACTGGAATTAATCATTGTATTGCTATTTTGAAAGATAAAAATAGTTCTATTGAGGAAAAACGTTTTTATTTAAAAATGCTAGTACACTTTATGGGAGATCTACACCAACCTATGCATATTGGTCAAAAAGAAGATAAAGGAGGAAATACGATACAAGTTCAATGGCATGGCAAAGGTTCAAATTTACATAGAGTTTGGGATGAAGATATTCTTAACAAATGGGATATGAGTTACCTTGAATTAGCTAATAATGCCAAACGTTTATCTAAAGAACAAATAAAAATAATACAAAAAGGAAATGTGATTGATTGGATGTATGACACTCATAAACTAACTAAAGAAGTATATGCTTCTGCTGAAATAGGTGAAAACTTACGTTACCCTTACTCTTATATTTACTTCCCTATAGTTAGAAAACAACTACAAAAAGGTGGTTTACGTTTAGCTAAACTTTTAAATGATATTTTTTGTTAATACAATTTACAAATAAAAAAAATGGAAACTTTAATACGTTTCCATTTTTTTATGATTAGGCTTCTCCAGTTGTTCCTCCAAAATTCATTGGTATTGGTGGTTGCTCATAATCTTTAATTTCACCATGAGCTTGCTCAAACTTTCTAATATTATCTGCTAAAGCTTTTGTTAATCTTTTAGCATGTTGAGGCGTTAAAATAATTCTTGATTTTACTTTAGCTTTTGGCACTCCTGGCATAATATTAATAAAATCTACTATAAACTCAGATACAGAATGATTAATAATAGCTAAATTACTATAAGTTCCTTCAGCTACTTCTTGATCTAATTCTATATTTAATTGAGGTTCGTTATTGTTATTATTATCTTCCATAATTTTAATTATTAGTTAAAAAAAGACCTCTAAAACTAGAGGCCTTTTATATTATTAGTCGTAATTTTTATAAACTACTTTCTATTTCATCTTTAGGTCCTACAATTTGTTTCTCATAGAATCTCATTCCTGTTCCTGCTGGAATTCTCTTACCAACAATTACATTTTCTTTTAATCCTTCTAAAGTATCAATCTTACCATTTACGGCAGCTTCATTTAATACCTTAGTAGTTTCCTGGAACGATGCTGCAGAAATAAATGACTTAGTCTGTAAAGATGCTCTAGTAATTCCTTGCAACACTTGCTCAGCTGTTGCTGGTTCTGCATCACGCGCAATTACTAACTCCTTATCTGCTCTTCTTAAAATAGAATTTTCATCTCTTAATTGACGAGCAGAAATCATTTGTCCTTCTTTTAAGTTATCAGAATCTCCTGAATTTTCAACTATTTTCATTCCAAAAATATCATCGTTTTGTTTGATGAAATCGTTTTTATGAACTAATTGATTCTCTAAGAATAATGTATCACCTGAGTCTATAATTCTAACTTTACGCATCATTTGACGTACTACTACCTCAAAATGCTTATCGTTAATTTTTACCCCTTGTAAACGATATACTTCTTGAATTTCATTTACTAAGTATTCTTGAACAGCTGAAGGTCCTTTAATATTTAAAATATCTACTGGAGTAATTGCTCCATCAGATAAAGGCATACCTGCTTTAATAAAGTCATTTTCTTGAACTAAGATTTGATTCGATAACTTAATTAAGTATTTCTTAATCTCACCTGTTTTAGACTCAATAATAATTTCACGGTTACCTCTCTTTATTTTACCAAATGAAACAACTCCATCTATTTGAGCTACAACCGCTGGGTTAGAAGGATTACGTGCTTCAAATAATTCCGTTACACGTGGTAAACCTCCTGTAATATCCCCTGCTTTACCAGACTTACGAGGAATCTTTACTAGCGTATGACCAGACTCAACTTTATCTCCATCACTCACCATTAAATGTGCACCTACTGGTAAACTATATGAACGCAAAGCATTACCATCAGCATCTTCAATAATTAATGAGGCAATAATCTTTTTATTCTTAGAATCTGTAATTACTTTTTCTTGGAAACCTGTTTGTTCATCAATTTCTACAGAGTAGTTAATTCCTTGCTCTAAGTTATCAAACTTAACTTTTCCTCCAAATTCAGAAACAATAACTCCATTAAATGGATCCCACTGACAAACTACATCTCCTTTTTTAATTTCAGAACGTTCTTTATCAAAAATAATTGATCCATAAGGGATGTTATTTGTACTTAAAGTAATACCAGTTTTCTTATCAGTAATCTTTAATTCAGCTGTACGAGAAATTACAATATCAACTTCTTCACCTGAATTATCTTTACCTTTAACGGTTCTTAAATCATCAAAAGTAACATTACCTTCAAACTTAGTTATTAATTTATTTTCCTCAGAGATGTTCCCTGCAACCCCTCCAACGTGGAATGTACGTAATGTTAACTGTGTACCTGGCTCTCCAATTGATTGTGCTGCAATTACTCCTACTGCTTCACCAATTTGAACTTTTTTACCAGTAGATAAACTTTGTCCGTAACACTTAGCACAAATACCTCTATTAGATTCACATGTTAATGGAGAACGAACTTCTACTCTATCTAAACCAGCTTCTTCAATAACATCCGCTAATTTAGGTGTTATTAACCCACCTGCTGCTACAAGAATATCGTCAGTACCTGGAGCATATACATCGTATAAAGCAGTACGTCCAGCAATTCTTTCACTAATAGGTTCTACTATTTCATCATTTTTCTTTAATGGAGTAATTTCTAAACCTCTTAATGTTCCACAGTCATCTTCATTTACAATTACATCCTGAGAAACATCAACTAAACGACGTGTTAAGTATCCAGCATCAGCCGTTTTTAATGCCGTATCCGCTAATCCTTTACGTGCACCGTGTGTTGAGATAAAGTATTCTAAAATTGATAACCCTTCCTTAAAGTTAGAAAGAATTGGGTTTTCAATAATTTCTCCACCTCCAGCTGTAGATTTCTTTGGTTTTGCCATCAGACCACGCATACCAGTTAACTGACGAATCTGTTCTTTAGATCCACGTGCTCCAGAATCTAACATCATAAATACTGAATTAAATCCTTGCTGGTCTTCACGTAAACGTTTCATAGATAGTTCAGTTAATTGATTGTTGGTTCTACCCCAAATATCAATTACCTGATTATAACGTTCTTTTTGCGTTAACATACCCATGTTATAGTTCATGATAATTCCATCAACCTCTTTATTAGCTTCAGCAATCATATCATGTTTTTCAGCAGGAATAATAATATCTCCTAATGAGAATGATAAACCTCCTTGGAATGCAAACTTATATCCCATATCCTTGATAGAATCTAAGAACTTACCTACCGCAGGTATGTCAGTTACTTTAAGAATTCCACCAATAATACCTCTTAACGATTTTTTAGTTAATACCTCATTAATGTAACCAGCTTGTTCAGGTACTACTTCATTAAATAATACTCTACCAACAGTAGTTTCAATAACTTTAGTTACTAACTCTTTATTTTCGTTTAAATCTTTAGTTCTTACTTTAATTCCAGCATTTAAGTCTACTCTTTCTTCATTATAAGCTATCGTAACCTCTTCTGGTGAATAGAACGTTAATCCTTCTCCTTTAATAGGCACTTCAGGCGTAGACTTACGCTCCTTAGTCATATAGTATAAACCTAATACCATATCCTGAGATGGTACTGTAATTGGCGCACCATTTGCAGGGTTTAAGATATTGTGAGAAGCTAACATTAATAATTGAGCTTCTAAAATTGCCTCTGGACCTAAAGGTAAGTGAACCGCCATTTGATCCCCATCAAAATCGGCGTTAAATGCCGTACATACTAATGGGTGTAAACGAATTGCTTTTCCTTCAATTAATTTAGGCTGGAAAGCTTGGATACCTAAACGGTGTAACGTAGGAGCACGGTTTAATAAAACTGGATGTCCTTTAATTACGTTTTCTAAAATATCCCAAACAACAGGCTCTTTTCTATCTATAATTTTCTTTGCAGATTTTACTGTTTTAACAATTCCTCTTTCTATTAACTTACGAATAACAAAAGGCTTGTATAATTCAGCTGCCATATCTTTTGGCAATCCACATTCGTATAATTTTAACTCAGGTCCTACAACAATTACAGAACGAGCAGAATAATCAACACGCTTACCTAGTAAGTTTTGACGGAAGCGTCCTTGCTTACCTTTTAAACTATCAGATAATGATTTTAATGGTCTATTAGATTCCGTTTTTACTGCAGATGCCTTACGTGTATTATCAAATAATGAATCTACCGACTCTTGTAACATACGCTTTTCATTACGTAAAATTACTTCAGGGGCCTTTATTTCCATTAATCGCTTTAAACGATTGTTACGGATAATTACACGACGATAAAGATCATTTAAATCTGAAGTAGCAAAACGACCTCCATCTAATGGTACTAATGGACGTAATTCTGGTGGAATTACCGGTACCACTTTCATTATCATCCACTCTGGTTTATTCTCTCTATTTTTTTGAGATTCTCTGAATGCTTCAACAACATTTAAGCGCTTTAATGCTTCATTCTTACGTTGTTTAGAAGTTTCAGTGTTGGCCTTGTGACGTAGTTCATATGACAAAGAGTCTAAATCAATTCTTTCTAATAAATCAATTAAACACTCAGCTCCCATTTTAGCAATAAACTTATTAGGGTCTGTATCCTCTAAGTATTGATTGTCTTGTGGAAGTTCATCTGCTATATCCAAGTATTCTTCCTCAGTTAAAAAGTCCATTTTTTGCAATGGTTCTCCTTCTGAGTTTTTAGCAATACCTGGTTGAATTACTACATAACGCTCATAGTAAATTATCATATCTAACTTCTTAGATGGTAACCCTAAAAGGTATCCCATTTTGTTAGGTAATGATCTAAAGTACCAAATATGAGCAACTGGTACTACTAAGTTAATATGACCTACTCTATCTCTACGTACTTTTTTCTCAGTAACTTCAACACCACATCGGTCACAAACGATTCCTTTATATCGGATTCTTTTATATTTACCACACGCACACTCGTAATCTTTTACAGGTCCAAAGATACGCTCACAGAATAATCCGTCACGCTCTGGTTTATGTGTACGATAGTTAATAGTTTCTGGCTTTAACACCTCTCCTTTAGAAGCTTCTAAGATTGCTTCTGGAGAAGATAAACCAATTGTTATTTTGTTAAACTTCTTAACAGTGTATTTTTCGTTTTTTCTTGCCATAATAATGGATTCGAATTATAATTGAAAATAGCCTTTAAAAGACCGCTATTGAAAAAATGATTTGCCTCAGAGTATAAACTCTGAGACATTTCACTGTGATTATTCTTCTAATCTAACGTCTAATCCTAAACCTTTAAGTTCGTGCATTAATACGTTAAATGATTCTGGTAAACCTGGTTCTGGCATTGCTTCACCCTTAACGATTGACTCGTAAGTTTTTGCTCTACCTAATACATCATCGGATTTTACAGTTAGAATTTCTCTTAAGATACTTGAAGCACCATATGCTTCAAGTGCCCAAACTTCCATTTCTCCGAAACGCTGACCTCCAAATTGAGCTTTACCTCCTAATGGTTGTTGTGTAATTAATGAGTAAGGACCAATTGAACGAGCATGCATCTTATCTTCAATCATGTGACCTAACTTAATCATATAAATTACTCCAACTGTTGCAGGTTGATCAAATCGTTTTCCTGTTCCTCCATCATATAAATAAGTATGGCCATAGCGAGGGATTCCTGCTTCATCTGTTAAAGCGTTTATCTCATTAATATTCGCTCCATCAAAAATAGGAGTTGCATATTTTTGGTGTAATTTTTGACCTGCCCATCCAAGAACAGTTTCATAAATCTGACCAATGTTCATACGTGATGGTACCCCTAATGGATTTAATACAATATCAACTGGTGTTCCATCTTCTAAGAATGGCATATCTTCTTGACGTACGATTCTTGCAACAATACCTTTGTTACCATGACGTCCAGCCATTTTATCACCTACCTTTAATTTACGTTTCTTAGCTACGTATATTTTAGCTAATTTTAAGATTCCTGCTGGTAATTCATCACCAACAGAAATAGTAAACTTTTCACGACGTAAACTACCTTGAAGGTCATTAACCTTAATTTTATAGTTATGTACAAGTTCAACTACTAAAGCATTTAACTCTTTATCAGTTGTCCAAGTTCCACTTAAGTGTGTGAAATCTTCAACAGAGTTTAACATTTTTTGAGTAAACTTCTTACCTTTAGGCAATACTTCTTCTCCTAAATCGTTATAAACTCCTTGTGAAGTTTTACCTGTTACTAAATTAAATAATTTATCAACTAAGTTATCTTTTAAACCATCAAATCTAGAAACGTAAGATGCTTCTAAAGTAGCAATTGCTTCTTTGTCACGAGCTCTCTTGTTTTTATCTTTAACTGCACGTTTAAATAACTTTTTATCTATTACCACACCTCTTAATGAAGGAGAAGCTTTTAATGATGCGTCTTTTACATCTCCTGCTTTATCTCCAAAGATAGCACGTAATAATTTCTCTTCTGGTGTTGGATCTGACTCTCCTTTTGGGGTTATTTTACCTATTAAAATATCTCCAGGTTTTACTTCAGCTCCAATACGAATCATTCCATTTTCATCAAGGTCTTTAGTTGCCTCTTCAGAAACATTTGGAATGTCATTTGTTAATTCTTCAGCTCCTAACTTAGTATCTCTAACATCTAATGAATATTCATCTATATGTATAGAAGTAAAGATATCTTCCCGAACTACTTTTTCAGAAATTACAATTGCATCCTCGAAGTTATATCCTTTCCAAGGCATGAAAGCAACTTTCATATTTCTTCCTAAAGCAAGTTCTCCTTGTTGAGTAGCATATCCTTCACAAAGTACTTGTCCTTCTTCAACTCTATCACCTCTTCTTACAATTGGCTTTAAGTTAATGTTAGTACCTTGGTTAGTTTTTCTAAACTTAATTAAGTCGTATGATTTTTCATCTGGATCAAAGCTTACCATTCGCTCTTCTTCAGTTCTATCATACTTAATTATTATTTTATTTGCATCTACATATTCAACAACTCCATTACCTTCTGCATTTATTAAAATACGAGAATCTTTAGCTACTCTTCTTTCTAATCCAGTTCCTACAATTGGAGATTCAGGACGTAATAATGGTACAGCTTGACGCATCATGTTTGATCCCATTAAGGCACGGTTTGCGTCATCATGCTCTAAGAAAGGAATTAACGATGCTGAGATTGAAGCTATCTGGTTTGGAGCAACGTCCATATAATTGATAGCCTCTGGTGTTTCAACTGGAAAATCACCTTCTTCACGAGCAATAACTCTATCTGTTCCAAAAGTACCATCTTCATTAACTGGTAAGTTAGATTGAGCTATTTTCATTCCTTCTTCTTCTTCAGCAGAAAGATAAATTGGCTCTTCTATTGAAACAACTCCACCATCTACTTTTTTATATGGAGTTTCTATAAAACCTAGATTATTAACCTTAGCAAATACTGCTAAAGAAGAAATTAATCCAATGTTTGGTCCTTCAGGTGTTTCAATAGGACATAAACGTCCATAGTGAGTATAGTGAACATCACGAACCTCGAAACCAGCTCTTTCACGAGATAAACCTCCAGGTCCTAAAGCTGATAAACGACGTTTATGGGTTATCTCTGCTAATGGATTGGTTTGATCCATAAACTGAGACAACTGGTTTGTACCGAAAAATGAATTAATAACAGACGATAAAGTCTTAGCGTTAATTAAGTCAATAGGCGTAAAAACCTCATTGTCACGCACATTCATTCTTTCACGAATAGTACGAGCCATACGAGCTAAACCTACACCAAATTGTCCTGCTAATTGCTCACCAACTGTTCTAACACGACGGTTAGATAAGTGATCAATATCATCTACTTCAGCCTTAGAGTTTATTAACTCAATAAGGTACTTAATTATCGTAATAATATCTGTTTTAGTTAATACTTTTTGATCTAAATCTTCATCTAAACCAAGTTTTGTATTCATTCTAAAACGTCCAACTTCACCTAAACTATAGCGCTGCTCTGAAAAGAATAATTTTTCAATAATTCCTCTTGCAGTTTCCTCATCTGGCGGTTCAGCATTACGTAATTGTCTATATATATGTTCTACAGCCTCTTTTTCTGAGTTTGTAGGATCTTTCTGTAATGTATTATGAATAATTGCGTAATCAGCTTGAAGATTATCTTCCTTATGTAGTAAGATAGTCTTAGCTCCAGCTTCAATTATTTCATCAATATGCTCTTTTTCTAAAATAGTATCACGGTCGAAAATAATTTCATTACGCTCAATAGATACAACTTCTCCTGTATCTTCATCAACGAAATCTTCATGCCATGTTTTTAAAACTCTTGCCGCTAATTTTCTACCTAATACTTTTTTTAATCCAGCCTTAGAAACTTTTACTTCTTCAGCTAAATCAAAAATCTCTAAAATATCTTTATCTCTTTCAAAACCTATGGCTCTGAATAACGTAGTTACTGGTAATTTTTTCTTTCTATCAATATAGGCATACATTACCTGATTGATATCTGTGGCAAATTCTATCCACGACCCTTTAAAAGGAATAACTCTAGCTGAGTATAACTTAGTTCCATTAGCATGGAAAGATTGACCAAAGAACACCCCTGGTGAACGGTGTAATTGTGATACCACAACACGCTCCGCTCCATTAATAATAAAGGTACCAGAGTTGGTCATATAAGGAATTGTACCTAAATAAACATCCTGTACTATAGTCTCAAAATCTTCATGTTCTGGGTCTGTACAGTATAATTTTAAACGCGCTTTTAGAGGTACACTATAAGTTAACCCTCTTTCAATACATTCTTGGATGCTGTATCTTGGTGGATCTACAAAATAGTCTAAAAATTCTAATACAAATTGATTACGTGTGTCTGTAATCGGAAAGTTGTCCATGAAAGTTTTATACAAACCTTCATTACCTCGCTGATCAGCCTTAGTTTGAAGTTGGAAGAAATCCTGGAAAGATTTCACCTGAATATCTAAGAAATCTGGATAGTCAGCTCCTAATTTAGATGATGCGAAGTTAATTCTTTCAGTAGTGTTTATCGTTGCCAAAAGAGATACTATTTTTAAATTAAAAATATTTTAAAATGAAACTTTATGTTTCAGCAATGCAATTTTATTGCAACAACTGACGTTTATTCATCAGTTAATTATTGTCGTAAATATCACAAAACGCGATATTATAAAAAGAACGAATATATACACAAAATGGTTTAGGACTAAGAACTTTAGTTCCTAGTACCTAAACCTTTATTGTTTATTCCCGATTAATCGGGAATAATTATTACTTAAGCTCTACTTCAGCTCCAGCCTCTTCTAAAGACTTTTTAAGACCTTCAGCCTCATCTTTAGCAACTCCTTCCTTAACTGGTGCTGGAGCGCTATCTACGATTGCTTTAGCATCTTTTAATCCTAAACCAGTTAATTCTTTAACTAATTTAACAACTGCTAATTTAGAACCTCCTGCTGCTTTTAAGATAACGTCAAATTCAGTTTTCTCTTCTGCTGCATCTCCTCCAGCTCCACCTGCTGGTCCTGCTACTGCTACTGCAGCTGCTGCTGGCTCAATACCATATTCATCTTTTAAAATATCAGCTAATTCATTAACTTCTTTTACTGTTAAGTTAACTAATTGTTCTGCGAAATCTTTTAAATCTGCCATTTTAATTGTTTTTTGAAAATTTTATTATTTAGTTTATTAGTGCGCTTAATTATTTTTCTGATAATGTTTTTAAGATACCTGATAACTTACCTCCACCAGACTGAAGTGCTGAAACAACATTCTTAGCAGGTGATTGTAATAATCCAATAATATCTCCAATAAGTTCTTCTCTAGACTTAATGTTAACAAGAGCGTCTAATTGGTCATCTCCAACATAAACCGCTTCTTCAACATAAGCACCTTTTAATAAAGGTTTATCAGATTTTTTTCTGAACTCTTTAATAACTTTTGCTGGTGCATTTGATGCTTCAGCAATTAACATTGATGTATTACCTTTTAATACATCTGCTAATTCAGCAAAATCTTTATCAGAAGCTTCCATTGCTTTTGCTAACAATGTATTCTTCACAACAGCCAATTGTACGTTAGCTTTAAAACAAGCTCTACGTAAGTTAGATGTAGTTATAGCATCTAACCCAGATATATCTGCTAAATAGATTGTATTAGTATCTGCTAACTGTGCTGTTAAATCTTGTATTACTTGTGATTTTTCCTCTCTAGTCATAATTAAAAAGTTTTAACTGCCTTATGATACTGTTTTAACATCTACTGCAACACTAGGACTCATAGTTGAAGACATAAATATACTCTTAATATAAGTACCTTTAGCTGCTGTTGGCTTTAATTTTAAAATTGTTTGTACTAACTCATTTGCATTTTCTGCAATTTTATCAGCGTCAAAAGATGCCTTAGCTATAGCAGCGTGTACAATACCAGTTTTATCAACTTTAAAGTCAATCTTACCAGCCTTTACTTCTTTTACTGCTTTTGCAACATCCATAGTTACCGTACCTGTTTTTGGGTTAGGCATTAATCCTCTTGGTCCTAAAATACGTCCTAAAGGTCCTAATTTACCCATAACACTTGGCATAGTAATTATAACATCAACATCAGTCCATCCTCCTTTGATTTTTTGAAGGTATTCATCTAACCCTACATAATCAGCACCTGCTGCTTGAGCTTCTGCCTCTTTATCTGGAGTAACTAATGCTAATACTTTTACATCCTTACCAGTTCCGTGTGGTAAAGTTACTACTCCACGTACCATTTGATTAGCTTTACGAGGATCTACTCCTAAACGGATAGCTAAATCTACCGATGCATCAAATTTTACGTTTGTAATTTCCTTTACTAAAGCTGATGCTTCACTTAAATTATAAACTTTAGAGCTATCAATTTTAGCACGAGCTTCTTTTTGTTTTTTAGTCAATCTTGCCATGTTCTAAATTGCTTTTAAGTTTATTCAGGAGCATCACCTGTAACTGTTAATCCCATTGAGCGAGCAGTACCAGCAATCATTCTCATTGCAGACTCCACTTTAAAAGCGTTTAAATCCGCCATTTTGTCCTCTGCAATAGTTCTTACCTGATCCCAAGTAACACTTGCTACTTTTTTTCTATTAGGTTCTCCTGAACCTTTCTTAATTTTGGCCGCTTCTAATAATTGCACCGCAGCTGGTGGTGTTTTTACAACAAATTCAAACGATTTGTCTTTATAAACTGTTATCACAACAGGTAATACTTTACCTTGCTTGTCCTGTGTACGAGCATTAAACTGCTTACAGAACTCCATGATATTAACACCGGCAGCACCTAAAGCGGGTCCAACTGGTGGCGATGGATTCGCAGCACCTCCCCTAACTTGTAGTTTTACTAATTTACTAACTTCTTTTGCCATTGTTTAAGATTTAAAAATGTGTTTAATTTGGAAGCTCAAACACATTAAAATATAGATGTAACAATTATATTTTCTCTACTTGCATGTAATTTAACTCTAACGGTGTCTTCCTTCCGAATATCTTCACCATTACTTCTAATTTACGTTTTTCTTCATTTACATTCTCAACAGTTCCGTCAAAACCATTAAATGGCCCATCAATAACCTTAACTGTCTCTCCAACACTGTAAGGTATAACTACATTCTCATCTTTTACAGATAATTCATCAACCTTACCTAACATTCTATTAACCTCAGACTTTCTCATTGGTACCGGGTCTCCTCCTTTAGTCTCACCTAAAAAACCAATAACCCCAGTTACAGCCTTTATTACGTGTGGTACTTCCCCTGCTAAATTAGCTTCTACCATGACATATCCTGGAAAATAAACGCGTTCTCTGTTTATTTTTTTCCCATTTCTTACCTGAATAACTTTTTCTGTAGGAACAATAACTTGGTTAACAAAATCAGATAAACCATGACGAGCTATTTCAGTCTCGATATAAGTTTTTACTTTATTTTCTTGTCCACCGATAGCCCTAACTACGTACCACTTCATCACCGAATCAGCCATCATTAAAACATTTTAAAGAAGTTATCTAATCCTGTTTGAAAAACTTTATCAATAGCTGCTACAACTAATGCAAAAGCAATAGTAAAAGCTGCTACTACTACTGTTGACTTTTGAGCTTCTTCACGAGACACCCAAGTCATATTTGTGTTTAATTCTTCAAAAGAATCCTTGATGTATTGTATAAAGTTATTCATGTGTTTTTATCCTTTTAACGAGTTGCAGTAAAACAACTACAACTCGCTTTAAATTTGCACGGGTTGAGAGACTCGAACTCCCGACACCTGGTTTTGGAGACCAGTGCTCTACCAACTGAGCTAAACCCGTTTTTCATTTTAATGGAGTCTCTCTATAAAAGAGACTCCATATGCTTTATATTAAACTTGTAATTAGTCTAAAATTTCAGTTACCTGACCAGCTCCAACTGTTCTACCTCCTTCACGGATAGCGAACTGTAAACCTACGTTTAATGCGATTGGCTGGATTAAATCAACAGTAATTGTTAAGTTATCACCTGGCATAACCATTTCTACACCATCAGGTAAACCAATGTTACCAGTTACATCAGTTGTACGTACGTAAAACTGTGGACGGTAGTTATTGTGGAAAGGAGTGTGACGACCACCTTCTTCTTTCTTCAAGATATATACCTCAGCTTTAAACTTAGCGTGTGGAGTTACAGAACCTGGCTTACAGATTACCATTCCTCTCTTGATATCAGTTTTATCAATACCTCTTAATAAGATACCTGCATTATCTCCAGCTTCTCCTCTATCTAAAATTTGACGGAACATCTCGATACCAGTTACTGTAGAAGTTAACTTCTCAGTTCCCATACCAATAATATCTACAGGATCTCCAGAGTTAATAATACCAGTTTCGATACGTCCAGTTGCTACAGTACCACGACCTGTAATAGAGAATACATCCTCAATTGGCATTAAGAAATCCTTTTCAGTATCTCTTGGTGGCTCTTCAATCCAAGTATCAACAGCTTCCATTAATTCTAAAACTGTATCAACCCACTTTTGCTCACCATTTAAAGCACCTAAAGCAGAACCCATTACAACAGGACCATTATCTCCATCATACTCATAGAAAGATAATAAATCTCTTACTTCCATTTCTACTAACTCTAATAACTCCTCATCATCAACCATATCAACTTTGTTTAAGAAAACAACGATACGAGGAATACCTACCTGACGACCTAATAAGATGTGCTCACGAGTTTGAGGCATTGGACCATCAGTAGCAGCAACTACTAAGATAGCACCATCCATTTGCGCAGCTCCAGTTACCATGTTCTTTACATAATCCGCGTGACCAGGACAGTCAACGTGTGCATAGTGACGGTTTGCTGTTGCATACTCTACGTGAGAAGAGTTAATTGTGATACCTCTTTCTTTTTCTTCTGGAGCATTATCAATTTGATCAAAAGCTCTTTGCTCAGAATATCCTGCATCAGCTAAAACTTTAGTGATTGCTGCAGTTAAAGTAGTTTTACCGTGATCTACGTGACCGATAGTACCTACATTTAAGTGTGGTTTCGAACGATCATAAGTTCCTTTTGCCATGATTATTAATTTTAATTCTTAGTTAAATATATTTAGTGTTACTTTAAAACTTTTTAAAAAAACTCTAAAAAGAGCCAATGACGGGATTTGAACCCGTGACCTCATCCCTACCAAGGATGCGCTCTACCAACTGAGCTACACCGGCTTGGAAATTTTTAGAGCGGGAGACCGGGTTCGAACCGGCGACATTCAGCTTGGAAGGCTGACGCTCTACCAACTGAGCTACTCCCGCTTTTAAATTTAAAAAAGTTATTAGTGGGGAGAGCAGGATTCGAACCTGCGAAGTCGAAAGACAACGGAGTTACAGTCCGTCCCATTTGGCCGCTCTGGAATCTCCCCGAAAAACTTTTAAATATTTTAATGAACTTGAGCCGATAGAGGGACTCGAACCCACGACCTGCTGATTACAAATCAGCTGCTCTAGCCAGCTGAGCTATATCGGCTTTTTACTGCTATAAAAAACAGCCCGCTATTTCTAACGGACTGCAAATGTAAAAAGTAATTTTTGATTTTTAAAACTTTTTCTAATTATTTTTTACAAAGCTAATATTGTTCTTGATTTTTCTTTCGATTTACGCAACTGCCTTTTTAGTGATTCCACACTGATACTCACACCCTCTTCAAAGGTTTTGCACTGTTTTTTTACCATTAATTCATTTCCAGGTATATTAATTTTAACTTCAGTAACTTTATTTTCTTTTTCACTTGTTTTTTGCACTTTTAAAAAAACTTCCACATCAACAATCTTGTCATGAAACTTTTCCAAGTTTCCAACCTTCTTTTCAATATAATTTATCAATTTTTGATCTGCATTGAAGTTAATAGATTGTGTAAATACCTTCATAATCTTCCAATTTTTAGTCTGACTCCCTAGGGTGAGTCTTATTAAACACTCTTTTGATTTCCTCCAAGCTATTATGAGTATAGACTTGGGTAGAGGCTAAACTTGAATGCCCTAGCAATTCTTTAACCGAATTTAGCGACGCTCCATTATTTAACATATGCGTCGCAAACGCGTGTCTTAGTATATGAGGACTTTTTTTCGCCTTTGTTGACACTCTACTAAAATACGAATTTATTATCCGATAAACAAGTGTTTCATATATTTTAACTCCCTTTTTAGATACTAACAGGTATTCTCTATCTGCTTCTTTTAAGTTTTTTTTCTCTATCAAATAACGCTCTAAAGATTTTTGTACCAGAGGTAATAAAACAATTAATCGTTCTTTATTTCTTTTCCCCAAAACCTTAATAACTCCTCTCGCCAAATCAATATCCTTTTCTCTTATAGCTATTAACTCCGCCCTTCTTATCCCTGTTGCATACAACAATTCCACTATTAACCTATCCCTAACAAACTCAAAACCAACTCCTTCATTTAATAAATCAATAACTGCCTTTACTTCTTCTTTTGTAAAAGGCACACTAACTTTTTTTTGAACTTTTAAAGATTTATGTTTTGCTAAAGGATTCATTTTTATTTCTTCAATTTTTTGTAAAAAATTATAAAATGTTTTCAAAGAGCTAATTTTTCTATTTATAGTTCTGTTTGTTACTCCTTTCTCTACTAAATTAACAATCCATGTTCTTATTTGGTTATAATGCACTCCAACTAAACTTTCTTCATCAAAAGTTTTCACACAAAACTCTTCAAAAGACTCTAAATCTTTTTTATAAGCTGTAACTGTATGTTTTGAATATTTTTTTTCAACCTCTAAATATTCTAAAAACGCTTCTATTAGCATTCTATCTAATTTAAAATTACCCCATTTTACAAAAAAAATCTCGCATTGTATATACAATGCGAGACCTAATTATCTTAATAAAGACTAAAAATTCTCTATCCTACTTCTTCTTGAGTTCTTAATCTTTGTACATAAGCTGCTTTAATTTTTTGAGCTCTTTTTGCTACAGAGGGTTTAGTAAACTGCTTTCTACCACGCAATTGCCTCATTGTTTTAGTACGATCAAATTTACGTTTATAACGCTTTAATGCTCTATCAATATTCTCTCCTTCCTTAACTGGAATAATTAACATATTTTTGCACCTCCTTTCACTTACTTTTTATATTTTTAAAAGTTAATTGTTTTTTTGGGACTGCAAATTTACAAATTAATTATTAAACTCAATTTTAAATTATATTTTTTTTTTAATATTAACTTAAATATAATCAAAATCATAGCGTATGTATGCCTCTATTTTAAAGAAAGCTTTTGACCCTTATTATAATGCCCCTATAACTATTTGGGAGTATTTTTCGGATTTGTGTGAAGAGATTACGTTTAAAAAAAATCAAAAAATTAAAGAAGTAAATACCGTTTCAAAATTTGGGTATTTTTTACTAGAAGGGGCATGCGGTTTTTTTGTTTTCAAAAAAAATTACTTTGTTTGTACTGACCTTTATTTAGAAAATTGTTTTTTTGGAGACAACTCTTCTTTATTTACGGGTAAAGCTTCCCCTGTAGAAATTGTTGCTCTAGAAAACTCAAAACTATTACGTATAAGTAAATCCAATATTGATGAATTAAAAAAGATGCAGATTGGGGCTCTATTGTTTCATACTGGCGAACTACATTCTAATATAGAAAAACAGCAACAGCAAATTGAAATGATGACGATGACTGCTGAAGAAAAATATATGAATTTACTTGAAACTAATCCTGAAGTTTTAAAAAGAATACATCAAAAACATATTGCTTCTTATTTGGGAATTACCCCACAAAGTTTAAGCAGAATACGAAAAAAAGTACGCTAGTCATTTGTTACCAAATGGTAACTTTTTTAATAATTTGACTTTTTAGATTTGGCCATAAATAAAACATCTAAATTATGGCTAGGTATTTTTCAATACAGTTTTTTCTTTTCTTCTTTTTTTTCAATTTTACTCAGGCACAAACAACTCAAACAATTAAAGGAATTGTAACTGATAAATATAGCTCTATCCCATTATATAATGTTGCTATAGAAGTTATCAATAAGAAATCTAAGATTGGGACAGTAACTAATAACAAAGGTGAGTTTGAACTAAATAATCTCACTCCTGGCAACTACACATTAAGTTTTACAATAATAGGTTATACTCCTGTAACTGTAGAAAAACTAACCTTAACATCAGGAAAACAATTAAACATCAACATACTTATGGAAGAAGCTTCTGACATTTTAAATGAAATAGTTATTACCTCCCATTCAAAAAATAAAACAATCAACAACTTCACTTCCTTAAGTGCTCAGTCATTCTCTGTAAAAGAAACCGAAAAATATGCCGGCACTTTTGGAGACCCAGCTAGAATGGCTCTTAATTTTTCGGGTATAACAACCGCTGGTGATGCCAGAAATGATATAATCATAAGAGGTAACTCTCCTATAGGAGTATTATGGCGCATAGATGGTGTAGAAGTAAACAACCCTAATCACTATGCTTCTACAGGAACCACTGGAGGAAGTGTTAGCATTATAAATAACAATACATTACAAAACTCAGATTTTTTTATTAGTGCATTTCCAGCTGAATACGGAAATGCTTTTTCTGGCGTTTTTGACCTCAACTTAAGAAATGGTAATAAGAATAAATATGAATTAACTGGACAAATAGGTTATAATGGTGTTGAAGCAATGATTGAAGGTCCTTTTAATGAAAAGTATGATGGTTCATTTCTTTTATCCTATAGATACTCTGTATTGAGTTTACTTGATAAAATAAACCCTGAAGAAACTAAAGAGGCTGTTCCTAACTATCAGGATTTAACTTTTAAATTAAATTTTCCTTTAAAGAAAAATAATCTTTCTGTTTTTGGAATAGGCGGCTTAAGCAATATTAACTTTTTAGCTGAAAAATTACCTGATGATGCTGAGCAATATAGTTTATCAAAAGAAAGAGATTTATATAACGAATCTAATTTAGGCATTATAGGTGCTAATTACAAACACTTACTAAACGATAATTCTTATTTAAACTACAATATTTCTTATTCTACAAGTGAAATTATTACAAAGATTGATTCAGTTAAAACCGCTACTAATTCAACACCCAAAAAAACTAAACCTTTTTTTAGGTCTAAAAATAAAGATGATAAGCTTAACTTCTCATTAAGTTATAATAACAAAATAAACAGAAGAAACATTTTTAAATCTGGAATAACTTTTCAAAGACAATATGCTTCTTATATTGATAGTGCGGCTATAAATTATAAAAGGTTAGATTTAACTACTAATACATTAGTGGATACTATTGGTTTTATTAAAACGATAGATATTACAAATGGAAAATTGGATAATTTAAAGGTTTATACTCAGTGGCACCATCGTTTTTCTAAAGCTTTTAAAATGAACTTAGGAATTAATTTTCAGAAAATTTTATTAAACAATCAGTCTAGCATTGAACCTCGTATCAATTTCTCTTACAATTTATCCAAAAATAAAAAGATAGCTTTAGGCTACGGACTACACAGTAAAATACCGCCAATTATTAATTATTTTGCCTTATCAAATGGTCAAATTGATGAAATAATTATTGATAAACCAGCACTTACTAACTTAGATCTAAGCTTTATTAAATCCCACCACTTTGTAATTGGCTACAAACATAAATTTAACAGAAACCTACATTTGAATATAGAAACCTATTACCATTATCTTTTTAATATCCCTATAGAAAGAACTCCTTCTAATTTTTCACTTATCAATACAGGAGCTGCTTTTGCTCCAGTATACCGTACAAACCTTATTAATCAAGGAACTGGAAAAAATTACGGTATAGACTTTTCTATAGAGAGATTTCTATATAAAAAATGGTATGCTAAGCTTAATGCTTCTATTTTTGATTCAAAGTACAGAGGCAGCGATAAGATAGAAAGAAGTACCGCCTTTGCTTCTAACTATTCCTTTAAAGGTTTAGGCGGATATCAGCATAAAATAGATAAAAATATATCTGCAAATTTTAATACTACCATTAATTACTCTGGAGGCTCAAGAAAAAAACACATAGACCTTAAACAATCTATTTTAAAAAACAGAACTATTTATGATGATGAAAAAATTTACACTACTCGAGAGGAAGATTATTTCAGATTAGATTTTAGAATTTCATTACAAAGAAATAAAGATAATTATTCAGAAGAACTTGGAATTGATTTTATTAACGCTACTAATCATAAAAATACTTACTCCAGAGAATTTGACCCCAACACTGGAAATATTTCGAAAAACTATCAACAAAAATTCCTAGCCATGGTTATGTATAGAATTCATTTTTAGTTATAACAAAAAAAGAGTGTTTAATTTAATAGACACTCTTTTTATACTTTCCAATTTACAGATTTAAAACTATGTAGCTGGTTTATATTCTTTTTTATCAATTACCATTTTAGCTATTATTTCTTTCAAAATCTCTGAAGTTCCACCTCCAATAGGTCCTAAACGACTATCCCTTAAAAGTCTTGCCATTGGATACTCTTCCATATAACCATAACCTCCTAATAACTGTAATGCATCATAAATAACTTCATCAGCCATTTTTGTAGACAACAACTTACTCATGCTTGCCTCTTTGACCACATATTGCCCATCATTTAAACGTTTAGCTATTGAATAATTATACTCTCTACACATATCAACCTTACTAGCCATTTCGGCAACTTTATGTCTTAATGCCTGAAACTTATTAAGATTTTGACCAAAAGCCTCTCTCTCTCCCATGTACTGAATAGCATAATTCACAGCATATTCAGCTCTAGCATGTGCATTAATTCCCATTACAAGTCTTTCTAATGCAAAATGTTGCATTATATAAGAGAACCCCATTCCTTCTTCTCCCATTAAATTTTCTTTAGGCACAATAACATTATCAAAAGCTATCTCTGCAGTATCTGAAGCTCTCCAACCTAATTTATCTAGCTTTGTAGAAGACACTCCTTTACTATCTCTATCAATAACAAAAATACTCATCCCACGATGTTTCTCTTCAGAATTTGTTTTTGCTGCTACGACCAAATAATCTGAGTACACACCATTAGTTATAAACGTTTTAGAACCATTTAAAACATAATGATCCCCATCTTTGACAGCTGTTGTTCTCATTCCTGCTACATCACTCCCTCCAAATGGTTCTGTAATACACAAACAACCAATCTTTTCTCCATCAATACTCGGAGCTAAATATTCTTTTTTAATACGATCATCTCCTTCTTTATTAAGATGTGTCATTGCTAAATAAGCATGTGCCCACATATTAGCAGCAAATCCACCTGAGTTTATTTTTTGCAATTCCTCCAAAAATATAACCGTATAAAAAAGATCTAAACCTAATCCTCCATATTCTTCAGGCTGATTCAGCCCAAAATATCCCATTTCTCCAAACTTCTTCCATATGAATCTTTCAACTGCTCCATCCTTTTCCCATTTTTCTATGTGTGGAACTACTTCTTTTTGCAAGAAGTCCTTAAAACTTTGACGAAAAGCCTCATGCTCTTCAGTAAAGTACATACTATTCATCGGTATTTATTAAATTAGTTGTTGTTTTGTTTATTTTGCTTCCAAATATAATACTATTCTATCGTATTTACTCATTGGGAAGCCTGTTATGTTTTTTATTTCTGATATATCCTGAATCTCAGCAACTTCCTCTTTATAATCCAATATACTCTTACACAATTCATAATCTACATAAGGTATTTTTAAAAGCTGTTTAAAAGATACGGTATTAACATTTAATCTATTAATTTTAGGCTTTTGAAGAATCTTAAAAACTGTTAATATTTCATTACTTTGTTTTTTTGTCATTCCAAAAACCTCACCTAATTGCGATTCAAACGTATACCCTTTAATTTTTTCTCTATACTTGATTATTCGATTAGCTAACTCGATATCCAAATCTAACTCTTGTGATAAGTCATAAGAACTAACTGAATTAATATCTTTTAAAACCTTTCTCTTACCTTCTTTGTATTCTATAGATTTAATCTTTTTATTTTTCCTTACTTTATTTCTTTTTCTATTTCTTTCAACCACCCAATCAGGAAACTTAAAATAAGGACTTATAATATTCAGTAAAGAATCAGAAACCCCTGTTACTCTTTGAAAGTCTTCTACAGAATTTATATACTTATTCCTTTTTCTATGTATATGAAGCCTATCGATTTGATCAACATTCATTCCTAATTTATACCCTTTAAAATCTGAGATATAATTTGGGTTAAAAGGTTTGATTACAAATTTACCACTTCTTTTTTTATTTTTTTTTAAACTATCGACTATTGCTATATAATGACTCTCCTCTGCTGTATCAACTTCTGGTTCATTTGAAAAATCAACAAACATATATATTGCTTGCAAGAAAACAATAATCGTACCCAAAAAGAAAACCCCATTTCTTTGGCTTTTAGTATACCAGAAATGAGGTTTAAATATTTTCATTTTTAAAATTTTATACTTTCAAAACTCCTATTGCTTTCAAATATTTTGACAGCTCTTCTTTTACCTTAGGGAATAAGAAAAATAATCCTATTACATTAGGCACAGCCATTGCAAAAATCATTGCATCTGAAAAATCAGTAACCGCCCCTAAACTAGCTACTGAACCTATTATAACAAATAAACAAAATAAGATTTTATATGCATAATCAGAAGCTTTAGATCTTCCAAATAAAAACATCCATCCTTGTAAACCATAATAAGACCACGATAACATTGTTGAAAATGCAAATAACACTACTGCAATTGTCAGTACATACGGAAACCAAGGTAAAACTGAAGCAAATGCCTTAGAAGTAGCTAAAACTCCATCAGGAGACTTAACTCCATAAGTCATTATATCACCATTCCCATTTGTTATTATAATAACTAAAGCAGTCATTGTACAAACTACAACAGTATCGATAAAAGGCTCTAACAATGCAACTAACCCTTCTGATGCAGGGTATTTAGTTTTTACCGCAGAATGTGCTATTGCTGCTGAACCTACTCCTGCTTCATTTGAAAAAGCAGCTCTTTGAAAACCAATAATCAATACACCTAAAAGCCCACCAGATATTCCTTTTGCATTAAACGCCCCATCAATTATCTGTCCAAAAGCTGATCCTATTTGAGATATATTAGCTATTAATATTATCATTGCTGCTATAAAATAAATCCCAACCATAAAAGGCACTATTTTCTCAGTTATGTTACCTATTCTTTTAATACCTCCAATTATTACAACTGCAACTAAGGCTGACATTATTAAACCGAAAACAAGTGCTGAAGATAAAGAACTAGACCCAATCATAGTTGTAAATTGCTGAGCTGCTTGGTTTGCTTGAAACATATTCCCTCCTCCAAAAGAACCACCTACAACCATTACTGCAAAAACAGCCGCTAAAACTTTACCTAATCCGCTTTTACCAACATCTGTTAATCCTTTTTTAAGATAATACATTGGCCCTCCATAAACTGTTCCATCTTCACCAACATCTCTATACTTTACACCTAATGTACATTCCACAAACTTTGAAGACATCCCTACTAAGCCAGCCACAATCATCCAAAAAGTAGCTCCAGGCCCTCCTAATGACAGAGCTACAGCAACACCTGCAATATTACCTAAACCTACCGTTCCTGATAAAGCAGCTGTTAAAGCTTGAAAATGTGAAACCTCTCCTTCCTCTCCTTCAACTCTAATAGTTTCAATAGCATCTCCTCCTGGTGTTGGATCGCCTGCCATAACTCCAGAAGTAGCATGATCTACATCGTCATATTTACCTCTTACAATATTTATTGAAACAGGAAACAATCTAACATTTACAAACTTGAATATTATCGTAAATATTAACCCTGCTAATAAAAGCATAATGATTACTAAAGGCATTTCAACCCCACCTCCTAGATTTATTGGATAAAACACAATACCTCCCCATGCATCTGCTACTGGTTTAAAGCCCTCATTAATTTTTTCAGCTAACCCTTTTTCTTGGGCAAAAGTCAGCATTGGAATTAGTAACATTAATAGTGATAGAAGTTTTTTCTTCATAATATAAATATAAGTTAATAGTCTTTTTTGAATTAGTAGCCCGCAATATCTTAAAAAATTGAAGTTTTCCCAACTTTTATACGTTAAAAGTCCTTTTTAAAACAAGCATGATTATTTTTTAATGAATATTTTTCACTTCTTATAATTAGCAATTTTTATATTTTTAAATTAAAACAATTGTCTTAATTTGTTTATTTGTTCAGGTTTTCCTAATACAATTAAATTAGAATCTTTAGTTAAAATAGTTGAAGCTTCTGGATTGATCACATACTCTTGTTCTAATGTCTTGAAACCAATAACCGTACAACCTGTTTTTTTTCTAAGATCTAAATCTAAAATTGTTTTACCAACATATATATCAGGTAAATTATTCACTGATACTTCTTCCAAATTAGCTGTCGTTTCTCCTTCAATTGTTAACTGATCAACAAATTCAATAACATCGGGTGTCACCACTAAAGTAGCCATATGCGCTCCACCTAACTTATCTGGCATAATTACATTATCTGCTCCTGCTATTTTTAATTTATTTACAGTAGTTTCTTTGGATGCTCTACTTATTATTTTACATTTATTACTCAACTGTTTTGCTGTTAACACCACAAATAAGTTATCTGCATCAGAAGGCAAGGCAGTAATTAAGCTATTTGCATTAAATATTCCAGCTCTTATTAAAGTCTCATCACTTGTTGCATCTCCTTCAATATTCAGTATCCCTTCTTCGTCCATTTTTTTTATAAGCTCTTTGTTTTTTTCAACCACTACAAACTTTTGCTTATAATTCCTCAACTTGACTATGGCTTGTTTACCGTTTCTCCCGAAACCACAGACTATAGTATGCTTTTGTAAATCTTCAATTTTCTTCTGCACTCTTTTTTGTTTTATTTGTTTAAAAAATTCACCACTTACTAAATATTCTGAAAATATAGAAATGGCATAACCAAAGATAGAAATACTTGATAAGAGTAGAAAAATAGAGAACATCTTATCATAAGCATCAAAGGGCTTGACTTCTCCAAACCCAACAGTAGTAACTGTTATCACTGTCATATACAAAGCATCGATAAAGTTGTAATCAGCTATCATCATAAAACCAATTACCCCTATTATTAACACTAATAACATTAACATTAATGCCTTATACAAACGAGATTTAAACAGTCTATTCATCATTATAAATCAAAAACAGAACTACGTTTGGTATAAATCATATCTTTTAACCTTAATAAAAAAGCTAATGTTAAATACAAACCAAAGGATAAACCTACAGTTACAAAAGATATGTATATGAAAAATAGCCTAACATTTACTGCTCGCATTCCCAACCTATCTGCTAGTCTTGAAGACACATAAAATCCGTTTCTTTCAAAAAAAAGTCTAACTGAATGAATAAATCTCATCATATTGTTCTTTTTAAAATGTAAAAGTTCTCGTTTAAAATTAAATCTTTATCTAAATTGACTTTGTTCTTATATTTTTCTGACAAACTAAAATAATCCTGATGGTTACTCAATTTATATTTAGGTATTTTTAAATAAAATTCATCTTCTATAGTTTGCCAATCAGATGATTTAGTTTTTGATACCTTTTTATTAAAAAATTGTAAAAGTTTATGAAATGCTTTTGTTTGTTTTAAACTATTTTGAAAAGAAGCACTTCCTATGCAATCTCCTTTTATTTGTAATTTAGAAAAAAAATAAAATAAATTCTCAGTATCTTTTCTTGTCAAAAAAAACAAAACGCCTTCTATTAAAATAAAACAAGATCTATTTTTAACTATCTTCTTTAGTTGTAGAAGTAACTTCTCTTGATAACTTTCTCTAAAATCTACCCCAATAAAATGTAGTTCTCGTTTAGGCAATTCACCTATTTCTTGAAACTCTTTAATCTTTTGTTTCTTATAAGTTATTACTTCAAACTTATCTATTTCAACATTAATTATTTTTTCATTTAATAAAAAAGGATACATGCTAAAACCACACCCAAAATTTATAAGTACTTCTGGATTTGCTTTTTTTATTTCTTCCAGAAAAAACCTATTACGTAAACAATGGGTTAACACTTCTTCTGAGCTAACTTCTTCTAAATACTCTTTTAACCAAGTATTTGTTTTAGAGTTGCTCCATAATTTAGCATAGATATCACCACTCAAGTTTTCATTTAATGACCTGAATGTTGAGATAACAAAAGCAGTTTCGTGTATTTCTATATTTTGGTTTTGTTGTTGCATAAACTACATGCAAGATACTATTTTGTTCACACCTACTGAACTAAAATAAATAAGTATTGCTTAAATTTGCTTCTTTCTCTAAAAAAGAACAACTTGAAGGAACAGGAGTACATTGAAGTTTATGGGGCTAGAGCTCATAATTTGAAGAATATTGATATAAAAATCCCTCGTGAAAAGCTAGTCGTTATCACTGGATTAAGTGGAAGTGGTAAATCTTCTTTAGCTTTTGATACAATTTATGCGGAAGGACAACGAAGGTATATTGAGACTTTCTCTGCGTATGCTCGACAGTTTTTAGGTGGATTGGAAAGGCCTGATGTTGATAAAATTGACGGACTTTCTCCTGTGATTTCAATTGAGCAAAAAACCACTAATAAGAGTCCTAGATCTACCGTAGGAACGATTACAGAGATTTATGATTTTTTACGTCTGTTGTTTTCTAGAGCTTCTGAAGCTTATTCTTATAATACTGGCGAAAAAATGGTCAGTTATTCAGACGAACAAATTAAAGATTTAATCCTAAAAGATTTCAACAACAAACGAATTGCTGTTTTAGCTCCTTTAATCAAATCTAGAAAAGGACATTACCGTGAGCTTTTTGAACAAATTTCTAAACAAGGCTTTGTTCGTGTTAGAGTAGATGGAGAAATTCGTGAAATTGAAAAAGGGATGAAACTAGACCGATACAAAACGCACGACATTGAAGTGGTTATTGATCGTTTAGCTGTAAACGAAAATGCTGAAAAAAGATTAGAGGAAACTATAAAAACAGCACTTTATACGGGAAATAATATTTTAATGGTTATTGATGTAGAGGAAGAAAAGCCTCGTTATTTCAGTCGAGAATTAATGTGCCCTTCTACCGGGATTGCTTACCCTAATCCTGAACCTAATACTTTTTCTTTTAATTCTCCTAAAGGTGCTTGTAATACTTGTAATGGTTTAGGAACTACCAATGAAATTAATCTTAAAAAAGTAATTCCTGACGACACAATTTCTATCAAAAATGGTGGAATTGCACCACTTGGTGAACAAAAAAACAGTTGGATTTTTAAACAACTGCAAAACATAGCCAATCGTTATAACTTTAAACTAAGCGACCCCGTAAATACCATTCCAAAAGATGCTATGGAGATTATTCTTCATGGAGGTAATGAAAAATTTGAAATTCAATCCAAAGTAGCTGGAGTTACCCGAAATTATGAAATAGATTTTGAGGGTATTGTTGCTTTTATAGAGAACCAATACAAAGAATCTGACAGCACCTCTATAAAAAGGTGGGCTAAAGGTTTTATGGATGAAGTTTCTTGCTCTTCTTGCAAGGGAAAGCGATTAAAAAAGGAGGCACTTCATTTTAAAGTTTTGGATAGAAACATTAGCGACCTTGCGCAAATGGACGTGGTTGAATTAGCAAATTGGTTTAAAAATGTTGAAAAAAAACTATCTGATAAACAACTTAAAATTGCTTCTGAAATTTTAAAAGAAATTAGAACTAGAATTCAATTTTTATTAGATGTTGGACTTGACTACCTTACTTTAGACAGAACCTCCAAGTCTTTGTCTGGAGGAGAAGCACAACGAATTCGTTTAGCTACTCAAATTGGCTCACAATTAGTTGGCGTACTCTATATTTTAGATGAACCAAGTATTGGACTCCATCAACGCGATAATGAAAAATTAATTCATTCTTTGATAAAATTACGTGATGTTGGGAACTCTGTTTTGGTAGTGGAACATGATGAAGATATGATTAAACAAGCCGATTTTGTACTAGATATTGGCCCTGGTGCTGGAAGGCATGGTGGAGAAATTGTTAGTAAAGGTTCTTTTAATGATTTGAAATCACACAGTACGTTAACCGCTGATTATTTAGCCAAGAGAAAAACGATTGAGGTTCCTAAAAAAAGAAGAGAAGGAAATGGAAACAGTATAAAACTAAGTGGAGCAACAGGGAACAACTTAAAAAATGTTTCTGTCGAATTCCCTTTAGGAAAAATGATTTGCGTAACTGGTGTTTCTGGAAGTGGTAAATCTACCTTAATTAACGAAACACTTTACCCTATATTAAATGCACATATTTATAGAGGTGTAAAAAAGCCAATGCCTTATACAGCTATTGAAGGATTAGAGCATATTGACAAAGTAATTGACATTGATCAATCTCCAATTGGAAGAACTCCTAGATCAAACCCAGCAACCTATACTGGAGTCTTTAGTGAAATAAGAAGTCTATTTTCCAAAACTCCTGAAGCCTCTATAAGAGGTTATAAACCTGGACGTTTTAGTTTCAATGTAAAAGGCGGACGTTGTGAAACCTGCCAAGGTGGTGGTGTTCGTGTTATTGAAATGAATTTCTTACCAGATGTACATGTTGAATGTGAAACTTGTCAAGGAAAACGTTTTAATAGAGAAACGTTAGAAATTAGATATAAAGGAAAATCTATTTCTGATGTTTTAAATATGACTATTAATGAAGCTACTGACTTTTTTGAGCATATTCCAAAAATATTCCGAAAGTTAAAAACGATTAAAGATGTAGGTTTAGGCTATATTACATTAGGACAACAATCTACTACTCTATCTGGTGGTGAAGCACAACGTATTAAATTAGCTTCTGAACTTTCTAAAAGGGATACTGGTAATACTTTTTATATTTTAGACGAACCCACCACAGGGCTACATTTTGAAGACATCCGTGTTTTAATGGACGTTTTAAACAAACTAACTAATAAAGGTAATACCGTTTTAATTATAGAACATAATCTTGATGTTATAAAACTTGCCGACCATATTATTGATGTAGGTTTGGAAGGCGGTAAAGGTGGTGGCCAAATTTTAGCCACAGGAACTCCTGAAGAAGTTTGCAAACATAAAACTAGTTACACCGCTAAATTCTTAAAGAAAGAACTTAATTAATCTCTATTTACAAAAGGGAAAATTACTTTTTATAAAAAAACTACCCATTTTGGGTGGGAAAATTCTTGTTTGCCATTATTAGATTTGTCTTGGGAATAACTTCTAACACACACTAATATATTTTGTTAGAACAAAATCTTTCATTTTTTCGCGAAAAAAAGACATAAGCTTTGAGTGTCTTTAAAGTTCAAAGTATATTTTATTTTAAAAAATTTAATAATGAAAAAACAAATTTTAAACCTAGGAAAGTCTTTAAACAAGGTAGAACAAAAGTTAATTAACGGAGGTGGTGCTCCAGGCGTACCTGGAGATGCTACACAAGAAGAATTATATCAATGGTGTATAGACACTTGTAATTGGAAGCAAGAAACTTATCAACTACGTGAACCTGAAACATACTCAGGATGTATTAACAGTTGTGAAACTACTTACGCATAACAATTTAATTAAAAAGCATACTATAAAATTTTAAAAATACAACAATGAAAAAACAAATTTTAAACTTAGGAAAATCTTTAACTAAAAATGAATTAAAAACTGTTAACGGAAGTGGTCCAATACCGGATGGGTGCATTACTATATGTGTGTATCCAGAACCACAGAGACAAGATATAATTAATGACCAATTAAGAAGATTTGGTTACGATTATTCTAATTGTAACTGTAATTAACATAAATATTAATTCTTTTAAGTAATGAAAAAGCAAATTTCTACCTTAGGAAACCTTTTAAGTACTAATGAACTAAAATCAATTAAAGGTAGTAATGAATCATATCAATATGCTTGTTGGTGTGTCGGGCATTTTCTTGGGTATGTTTTAGAACAATCTGATTGCGAATGTTGGACTGACAGACCTAAGTTATAACATTAAAAAATGTTTTGCTTACTACTATAAACTATAGAATACAATAACAGATGAAGCTATAATTTAAATTCTAGTTTTACTAGAAAAAATTATAGCTTCTTAGTTTAAACTTTTAATTCAATTCCTCCAATAGCTTTTTTGCTTCTTTATTTTTATAGTATGATTTTTCAATAATAAGCTTAAGAAGTGATTTCGATTTTTCTAGCTCGTTCATTTTTACATACAATAAAGCTTTATACCAATATCCTTTTTCTGAGTCAATAAAATCACTTTTTATTAGCGTATTTAATGTTTCTTCCGCTTTTTTATATTGTGCTAGTTCAATATGAGCTATTGCTTTGTATAAATATATGGTACCACTCTCCTTAGGTTTTAATTTTAAAAACTCCACATATACTTTTAAAGATTTTTTATACTCTTTATTCTTAAAAAATTTTTCTCCATCAATCAAGTCTCCTTCATCTTCTCCCCTACTTATAAAAGTGGGTAATTCTTCTAAGTTTATATACTCTGAAAACAAGCCCTCATTAGAAAAGTTTTTTTTCTTGCCAAAATTTAAAACATTAAATAAAATTAAAATCGCCGCAACAACTCCTGAAAAATACCAAAGCCTCCTAACTTTACTCTTATTTTTGTATTGGTTTGCTACTTCATCAATCGTTTTCTTTATAGATCTACTTTCTTCACTACTAAAATTATCTACCCATTTCTTTACTTCATCAGAACTATTTTCAGCAAAACTCCAATCATTCTCATCCAATGACTCGTAAAGTTGTTTTTCAAGCCTGTATTTTTCCTTAAATTCTTTATCAGATTTCAAGCGATTTAAAAACAACTCATTTTGTTCTGGCGAAAGAGTATTTTTTATAAACTTCTCAATTAAAATATCATCTTCTAAGCTCATACATCTTTAAGGCTAGTATATCTTTTATCTTTTTTTATTAGCTCAGTCAACTTTTTTTTACACTTAAAAACTCGCTGTCTAATTACACTTTCTGAATTATATTCAGTTTCTTTCATTATTTCTGCATAGGATGTTTTAGCAAAAAACAATGTCAATATTTTCTTACAATTGGCCGTTAAAACACCTAATTTTTCTACAAACAACTCTTGTCTCTTCTGCTCAACTAACGCCAATGAATCTTCATATTCATCTACATACTGTTCAAATATTTCATTATTTGTTACCCTTTTTTTATGTTTATTTAATTCTCTCCTCCATAAATTCTTACAAACCGTAAATAAATACGCTTCAAAACTCGTTGTTATTTCAAACTTTTCTTTTTTATAACGAACTGCTAATTGTAACAAAGCTCTTTGAAAAATATCCTCCGCATCTTCTTTAGATCCTTTATTCTGTATAACAAACTTTTTAACCACTGGAAAGTTTTTGTTATAAATAGTTAGTATTTCTTTTTCTTTTCCTTTTATCAATGCATCTAAAAAAATAGCTCCTTTCATATGCTTATATTTATTATTTTCAAAAGTCACATGTAACCTCAGGTGTTAAAATAATCAATCTAATACAAAATGATTATTGCCAACATATTAGTTTCATTATTTTTTTTCACTTCATTCTAAACAAAAATAGAGTTTTATATTAGTTGAAATTAAGCTATATCAACTTATTATGTAAAAATTAACTTTTAAATTAATTAAAGCTACCTTCAAAAATTACCGTTTTTTATAATTAATACCTCATATTAACCCCTGTTAAAATAAAGTTTTATATTTACCTCGGGGTAACATTTCTGTTGTACTCGAACAGAAACGTAGAGAAAACAAAATTTTAATATCATGAAAAAAGTTAAGCAACTTCTTTTTTTATTTTTTTTAGCATTTATATCTAGCTGTCAAAACAATGACAGTATAGAAGTTATCCAAGAAATAAAAAATACAAACAATCTATCCACAGTCAATAAATCAACAAAAAAAAACACTAAACAGTTACAAAAATTTGGAGGGCCTATTAGAATTGATAATGACAATTTTCAGACAGTGAATATTGTTTATTTAAGCAACCTAAGCAGCTCAGAAAAAAATAGTTTTAGAGCTCAAATAATGAGAAACTCAAACCTATCTATAGATTGGTATGCTTGTCCTCAGGATGGTAATACTGAAATATGGCTTATAGATGGCTGGTTAAGATACAATGACAACCAAGTTCAAACTACAAAAGTTTTTATTTTACCTCCAGGAACTGTTGGTGAAACGGAGTTAGACGATGATATATCTGAACCTCGTCATATTTATGTTAAATGGAAAGCTAGCAAAACAGCATGCTCAATAAACGGTCTACCATAAAACATATAAAAAGAAACACCAAGGCCAAGATAAGACTTATTATAACCTTGGTGTTATTTTACACTACTTTCTATAATAGTGTTTTCTCACAAGTACCTAATACTATACAAAGAACCGATAGTTTACTAAATTCCTTAATAAAAAATAAAAGCTATGAAAAAGCAATAAATATTTCTCATGATTTATCTATAAAAAAATACAAACATAAGCAGCTATTTCAAGCTATTAAATACAGTTTGATAGAAAAAAAAGCTTATGAAGAGAGTAATATTATAAATAAACCGTTTATTAATTGTTTATATAACCTAGGTTTTTTTTACTACAAAAACGCTTCTTATAATAATGCTATCAATTTTTACTCTAAAGTAATTAGTCTAAATATAGATAGTATTCAAACCGCAAAAGCGTATTGCGAAATAGGAAGAACATATAACAAAACAGGTGATTTTTTTAAATCTATTAACTATTATAAAAAAGGGATTGATTTATTAAAGAAACTAAATAAGAAAAAGATACTACTTAAAAAGTATTTAAACTACTCTATAGTTCATCTTAATGTAGGGTCTAAAAAATCGTTCATAGAACGCTTTAAAATCTTAAAAAAAGCCTCTTTATTAATCACCAAACAAACTCCTTACAAAGTAAAACACACACTTAATAATCAATATGCTAATTATTACAATAAGAAGGAGGGTTTTGATTATTATGAAGCTAAAAAATACTATTTAAAAAATATTGAACTAAACAAAAAACATAAAGATACTCTTCTTTTAGCTGAAACCTACAACAACTTATCTGACCTTTATATAAAGCAACAAAATGATAGTGCTCGTTTTTTTATTAATCAAGGGTTATTACTTGTTAAAAAAGGTATTTCTAAAGCTAGACTTCACGACAATTACAGTCAGTTTTATTTAATAAAAAACAACCTTAACAAAGCGTTAGAACATATTGATTTATCCATTAAAGAAAATCTTAAAACAACCCCCAACTATCAAAACGAAATAAATAGAACTAGTTTATTTAAAAATCCTTTCAAATATCACCTACTCCATTGCTTTAACAAAAAAACTGAAATTTTAATTAAACTATTCCAAAATAGCAAAGAACCTTCTTTTTTAGAATTAGCATTAAATTCAGTTAAAAACGCCACAAAACTTATAGGTATTTTACAACAAAGCAGTACTGAATCTAAAACTAAGCTACATTGGAGAACCCATGCTTTCGAAACCTTTTCTAATGGAAGCTATATAGCCAAACTGTTACATAACGACTCGATGCTTTTTTATTTCATGGAAAAGAGCAAAGCACTCTCTTTAACTGAAAGTATTGTATACAATACGCAACTTTCATTTTTACCAACTCATGTAAAAGAAAGAGAAAATAATTTAATGAAAACTATTTATGCTCATGAAGACGCCTTAGATAATCTTAAAAACAACTCTAAAAAGAAAACAATTCAAAATGCTCTTTTTTCTGCCAAACTGGAATACGACAAGTATATTGATTCCATTAAACCTTTATTTAATGATTATTTTAAAAATAAAGTTAATATACAGCTAACCTCCTTAAAAGAAGCACAGCTAAATATACCTAACCATAAATCAGCTATTATTTCATATACTTGGAATGAAATTTACAATAAAATACTAGGTATTGTAATTTTAAAAAACAAAACTTATTCTTTTAAAATAGATTCAGCACTAACTACAGGTCATAAAATAGAAAAATACAAAAAGCTTATCTCCTCTCCTTTTATTAAAAAAAGAGATTTAAAAAGCTTTCAAAAAACATCATTTAATCTTTACCAAACCCTTTTTCCCTCTGAAAAAATTAGACAGCTAGTCCTCAATAAAAATCTATTAATTGTCACTGATGGAAAATTACACGATATGCCATTTGAAGCATTAATCACTAAAGAAAACACAAACAACTACCTAATTAACACTAATAATACTAGTTACACTTACTCCATGTCTTTTTTAAAGTATAATAATATAAAAAGGCGTAAACACACTAGTTCATTTATAGGTTTTGCTCCTGTAAACTTTAATAATTCTGGTAATAGTTTGCAAAATTCCGAAAAAGAAATCCGTACAATCAAAGAAATTATTGGAGGGAAAGCTTTCAATAAAAAAAATGCTACCAAAGAAACTTTTTACTCAGAAACATCACAATCAAAAATAATTCACTTAGCTACACATGCCAATGCATCTAACAAACCTTGGATTGGTTTCTATAATGACACTTTATTTCTTCACGAACTCTACACTCATAAAATCAATGCCAATTTAGTTACTTTAAGTGCTTGTGAAACCACTTTAGGAGAAACTATTGTGGGAGAAGGGGTTTTTAGCCTTGCTAGAGGCTTCTTTTTTTCTGGTGCAAAATCTGTCACATCCTCACTTTGGAAAGTTAATGACAAAGCTTCACAACAAATAATGGAAGAGTTTTATAGAAACTTAAAAAAAGGACAACATAAAAACACAGCTCTTACTAATGCTAAAAGAACTTATATAACTAATAATTCTCTTTCCGATTCTTCGCCTTATTATTGGGCTTCTTTCATATTAATTGGAGACTCAAACTCAATCGAGTTCTCTAATAAAAATTACATTCTTATTTACATTTTATTAGCTCTTTCTTGCTTTTTACTATTTTTTCTCAAAAAAAGAGGGTAACAACTTCCTTATTATTTAACATTAGATAAAACATTGTTCTTTACAACCTAATAAGTATACATAACTTATTTAGTTGAACAATATTAATTGATAAATATTTAAAACTAAGTTATCATGAAATCTAAAATTTTAAAAGTGGGAAAAAGCTTAAATAAGAAAGAATTAAAAAACATTAAAGGAGAGCTTGATAACAATTGCCCTCCTCAAACGCTTAATAATTGTTTTACTGGACCATTCCATTGTAATATTCATCAACTACCAATTTGCCCACCAATTAATAACGAAAATTAACACAAGACATACAGCTTGAGTGTCTATAATAGTTCAAGTAAACTTAACAACTAAATACACTATAAAAAATGAAGAAATCAATTTTAACCTTAGGAACCACCTTAAGTAAAGAGTCACAAAAGGTAATTAATGGCTCAGGAGCAGCTCCAGATTATGATTGTAGAATTGAATGTTATCCTGATAACAAGAGACATATTTTAATAGCATGTGGATGCTATTTTAATGGACAAGTATAATTAGAAACAATCTTTCGCGAAGGTAGACACAAACCTTGAGTGTCTTTAAATGTTCAAGGAGTTTTCACTAAAAACTCATTAAAAATGAAAAGCAAAATTTTGAAACTAGGCAAAAGCTTAAATAAAAATCAACAAAAACTTATTAATGGAGGTAAGAGCCCAAATGACAAGTTAAACACTGATGGAGTTAACACCTCAACGCTTGGTTGCTCAGATGGTAGCACCCCACATTACACTTGTATTAACAATACTATTGTAGGTTATTGTTTAAATGGACAAATTATACAAGGTCCAGGAGGACATTGTTTATAATAATTTAATAATCATTAAAACATATAAAAAAATGAAGAAATTAATTTCTACCTTAGGTAAAGTTTTAAATAAAGAAGAACAAAATAACGTTTTCGGAGGTTTTAATAACATAGCAGAATGTTATGATTACTGCATCAGAAACTCAGCAGATAGAATGGAGTTAGGAGAATGTTTTGATCAATGTCAGATTATATTCTAAAAGAGGTTAAAATAACTACAACCAATACAATGACCAGATTTTTCTGGTCATTTCTTTTTACAAAACACTTATAACTTATCAAAAAGCAAACTCAGCTAACTTAAAATTAGCTAAACACCACTTATTTAACATTGAAAAACTTATAATTAAAGAAATATAAATTATTTTATTTCCGTTGTTTATTTTTACTATACAGATCTTCTAAAGGAATTAATATTTTTTCACGTTCTTTCTGAGTTTGGTTACCAAGTGGATTCCATTATAGAACAACTTTAAATATGTATCCTTTATCCCCAAAGAGTTTACCTTATATATTATGAACTGTTTAAATCTAAGCAGATTTTTATCACCTACACTACCTTTTTGTAGCCATCAAATCAATAATCCCTCCTTTTTATTGGTAATAGCATAAGCTTAAAACCATAAAAAGAATATTATCCTCTTTGAGCAATACCTTTAAAGGTTTTATCTTCTAAATTTCTTTCTTTATTACATATTTTTAAGTGGAGTAGAATCAATAAAACTAATTCCAGTACAATATGGTATTTATAGAAATAATGGAGAACATTATAATTGACATATGGTTTGGCTGTGAAACAACACAAAAGCAAAAAATAAATGATTCTAAATTATACCTTATAAGGACAATAATCCAGCTATCCACCTCATTGCGTAACTATTAAAAATTAACTACATATTATTAAATATTAACCAATCCTTATTTATTTTACGTTTTTAAAATTAAAAACAACTATTTTTAAACAAAAACTTATGATTAAAAAAAAGTCAAAAAACAGAGTATTACTTCTATTTCCTCCTTAAAATTATAACATTTCCCATAAAGAATCTAAAACTAGACTAACATTAATAGATATTGCTAACTATAAAAAATATTGTGACAAATTCAACAACCAACCTAGTATTAAAACTACTTCAAAAGAATTCTATCCTGCTAAATGAAAAAGAATTTATTTTTCAAATTAAAAACCACTCATCTTACCCTAGTATTGATGCTATTACTAGTGTTTTAGATCATTTTAATATAGAAAATATAGCTGCTGAAGTACCTACCAACAAAGAAATATTAAAGCAACTACCTAATTACTTTATAGCAGAGCTTAAAAACTCTAGTGACGTAAAGGAATTTGTCTTGGTAGAAAAAGAAAAAACTAACTGTGTGTTATACTCCTCTGAAAACACAAAAAATACGCTTTCAGAAAATGATTTCTTAACCAAATTTACAGGTGTCATTATTGCTATTGAGGAATTAGAAAAAAGTGAACTTTCTTCTCAAAAAAATACTAGTACATTTCTTTTTAGCACTATATTAGTAGCTCTTCTATTTTTTATCCTTTATACAAGTACTTCTTCTTTTCAACTTATAGCAATACTAATCGCAATAGTTCTTACTATATTATTTATGTGGTTTTATATTAAACCTATAAAAATTGAAAACAAAAAACTAAAAAAGGAACAAGTAGTAAACTCTAAATTTAAACAGAACTTTACTGTTTTTAAAATGCTATTAAACGAAACTCCTATAATAAAAACTTATATTAAAGGTAACAATGATATTATTTTAGGAAATCTAAATGCTAAAATTGAAATAACAGTAATTATTACACCGCTATCCGAACAGTGTAGGTCTATTTCTAAACAGCTAAAAAAAATACTCAATTCATATGGCGAAAATATTAAAATAAGAGTTCGTTTTAACACAAACAATCAAAACCCTAAAGTTTTTAAAACATGTGTTAGTCTTTTAAATATTTTCAAAGAACAAGGGGAAAAAGTCTATTTACAAGCTTTACACGATTTATTTGATATTCCTACTCCACTTGAAAAATGGCTATTAAAATGGGAAAATCTTACTAATCAAACAGAACGAGAAAGCCAATTGAAAAAACAAAATTTATGGTGTCAAGAAAACCTACTTAATTTTACCCCAGAATTTTTAATAGGCGGTCAGTTATACCCTAAAGAATATCATTTTGAGGATTTATTTCTTTTCATTGAAGAATTAAATGAAGAAAACCAAAATACTTCATCTCACCTAACTTATTTTGATGATAAAATCATTTTCAATTAAAAACAAATAAAACATTCTTTCGCGAGGAATAGACACAAACCTTGAGTGTCTTTAACTGTTCAAGGGGTTAGCCATCTTTATTAAATCATTTAAAAATGAAAAAACAAATTTTAAAATTAGGAAAAGAATTAAAGAAACAAAGCCTAAAAACCATTAATGGAGGTCAAATGGTGTATTGTGTAAGTAACAAAACATGGTACAACATTGGAGTTCCTGGTCCTGGTTTACCTGAAGACTGCCATACTCCACCAGGTGGAGAAGATACTTCAGATCCTTGTACTCCTGTATGGCAAGGTATACCTGGAGGTCCAGGTCAATGGGGATGTATATAGAAAAACAAAAGTTTTTTATACTTAATACAAAACAATATAGAGCAGGAACCATACCCTGCTCTTTAATATAAAAGTATTTCTATATACTAAAATAGTCCTTTATCAAAAAAACTAAAAAACAAATACTATGAGCTTTTTAATACAAGAAAAAAAACACAACGCCATAGGAGGATGGCATTTTGAACCCGAAGCTTTTTCCGAAGAGGAAATTGAAAAAATACACCAACTAGCTGACAAATTAGATTTTAAAAAAGCAGTATTAGCCTCTGGATCAAACAATAATGATGAATATAGAAAAAGTGAAGTAAAATGGCTAACTTCTCAAATGGAAGGAGCTTATTGGTTATACCAAAAGTTTGCAGAGATTTCTATAAAGGCCAATAACAAACTTTGGCAGTTTGATTTAACAGGAATGCTTGAAAATATACAATATGGTATTTACCGTAGTGATGGAGGACATTACAACTGGCATATGGACGTTGGAGGAGGCTCTACTCATAAACGTAAAATCAGTATTGTGCTCCAACTATCCGATCCAGAAGAATATGAAGGTGGTGAATTAGAAATGTTTGTTAGTAAAGACGTACAAAAAATCCCTAAAATCAAGGGCGCTGTATTATTATTTCCTTCATATTATATGCACAGAGTAACCCCTGTTACCAAAGGAGAAAGAAGATCTATAGTATTATGGGTTTCTGGCCCTCCATTAAGATAAAAAACAATTATTTTTTACTATTGAATCGTTAAATTTTAGCTTAAATTCATTTTTAAATGCCAAAAAACACTAAATTAGCAGGCTTGCTAAAAAACTAGCTTTAGCCATACAATTGTTAAATACATTAAAAAAATATGAGTATGAGTCCGAATGACGATAGAAAAATTAGAGAAAAGTTACAACAAAAAACATGGAATGAAATAAAAACCAATGACTCTTGGGCTATTTTCAAAATAATGGCTGAATTTGTTGATGGTTATGAACGATTGAGCAAAATTGGCCCATGTGTATCTATTTTTGGTTCTGCACGTACAAAACCAGATCATCCTTATTATAAATTAGCTGAAGAAGTTGCTTTTAAATTAACTCAAAATGGATTCGGTGTTATTACCGGTGGTGGACCTGGTATTATGGAGGCAGGTAATAAAGGTGCCCATAGAGGAAAAGGAACATCTGTAGGATTAAATATAGAATTACCTTTTGAACAACATGACAATCCTTGGATTGATCCTGGTAAAAGTCTAGATTTTGACTACTTTTTTGTTCGTAAAGTTATGTTTGTAAAATATTCTCAAGGGTTTGTAGTAATGCCAGGTGGTTTTGGAACTATGGACGAACTTTTTGAAGCTATTACGCTTATTCAAACTAAAAAAATTGGTCGTTTCCCAATTGTTTTGGTTGGTAAAAAATTCTGGAGTGGTTTAATTGACTGGATTAAAAATACACTTTTAGAAGAAGGAAACATTAGTCCTGAAGACTTAAAATTATTTAGAGTAGTAGATACTGCTGATGAAGCTGTAGAGCATTTCAACAAATTCTATGCTAAATACAAATTAAAACCTAACTTCTAAAAAAATAATTTATATTTAGAACTCGTTACTAAAAGTAACGAGTTTTTTTTGGAGTATGCTATACAAACAATTTTGGCTTTTATTTTTTATAAGCTTTTTTACATGGAACAACCTATTTTCTCAAACTAATACCATTGAAGCTAATGTGCTTTTACATAACAACAAAAGTACATTAGATATACAGCAAAAAATTATTTTCTACAACTCCTCTAACACTCCTTTAAAAAAAGTAATGCTCCATAACTGGGCAAATGCTTTTAAAAATAATGATACACCATTAGGAAAACGATTTATAGAAGACTATAAAAAAGATTTCTATTTCTCAAAAGAAGAAGATAGAGGATATTCTACTATTAGAAACTTATCTGTTAATTACAAAAAGGTAAACTTTAAGGAAGCAACGGCTCCTGATATTGTAGAGGTACAACTTAACAAACCCTTATTACCAAAAGATAGTGTACAAATTTCACTATTCTACACTATAAAAACTCCTAACTTAAAGTTTACTGGATACGGAAAAATTAAAAATGGCTACCATTTACGTTATTGGTTAATTGTTCCTGCCATATACCAAAATAACAAATGGCAAACTATGAGTAACTTAGATATTGATGACCTTTATCAAGATGTTGCCAATTACCGTATTCATATTGATGTTCCTAAAAAGTATACACTAGAAAGTAATTTATACCAGTATAAAACCCCTAAAGATAGTATTAACAGCTATTATTTAGTTGGTCATAAAAAGAAAGATGTTATTATAAACATCAGCACAAAAAAAAGATTCAAATCGTTTAAAACCAAACATCAAGAAATTAAAACGGATGCATTTAGTGGTCACATTTCTACCAAAGAAACTTCTCTAATAATTAATCAACAAATACAATTTATTCAAGAACATATTGGTAAATATCCACACCCTGAAATTTTTGTTGATGCTAACACTGTGGGTAAAAACTCACTTCATGAACTCTATGGTATTCCTAGACAATTAAAACCTTTTCCTAAAAATTTTAGGTGGGAAATTAATTTCTTTAAAGCATTATGTTCTAAATACATTGACGATGTTTTAATTCAAAATCAACGAAAAGACTATTGGTTTTCTAAAGGTGTACAAACTTTTTTAATGATGGAATACTTAAAAAAATATTATCCTAAAGTAACACTATTAGGTAAATATTCTAAGTATTGGCCTATTAAATATTATAATATCAGCAAAATAAACCAGCAAGATAAGTTTGCTTTTATGTACCAGTTTAGTGCTCGTAAATTTTATGACCAAGCTTTAAATATCTCGGCAGATTCTTTGTCTAACTTTAATAGAAAAATAATCAGTCAATATAAAGCTGGATTAGGTTTTAGATATTTACAAGATTTTATAGGAGATAGTATTTTACAAAAATCTTTAAAAGAATACTTATATAAAAGTCATTTAAAATTAAGCTCTCCTAATAACTTTTTAAAAACGTTACAAAACAATACATCAAAAGACATCAACTGGTTTATAAATGGTTATTTAAAAACTAATAAAAAATTAGACTATAAAATCACTAAAATAAAACAAACAAAAAATAAAGACTCTTTATATGTTACTATAAAAAACAAACGTAGTTTCTCTGCTCCTGTTTCTTTATACGGTATTAAGAAAAAGCAAATAACCTTTAAAACTTGGGTTACTGGGGTAGATTCTACTAAAACTGTTAAGATTGAGAAAAATGGTTTTAACCGACTGGCTTTAAACTATGAAAATATTTACCCTGAATATAATTCTTTAGATAACTTTAGAAAAACTGACAATAGACTTTTAAATAAACCTTTACAATTTCGTTTTTTTAAAGATTCTGAAAACCCATATTATAACCAACTTTTTTACTACCCTGATGTTAAATATAATTTATATGACGGAGTTATTCTAGGCGTTAAAATAAACAACCAACCACTAATTCCACATAATTTTGAATTTACATTAACCCCAAACTATAGTACTAAAAGCAATAATTTTACAGGCTCGTTTTCATTTGGATACAACCATTTCTTTCTTAAATCAAATATTTACAGAATTAGATATGGAATTGGAGGTAGTAATTTTCATTATGCCCCAGAGTTAAGTTACAATACCTTAGTCCCTTCTGTTAGTATAGAATTTAGACGAAAAACATTAAGAGATGTAGGCTCTAAGTTTTTTACTACTCGCTTATTTTATATTAGAAAAGAAGTTAAAAAAGGAGATCCAGTTACAGAACAAGATAGATACAAAGTTTTAAATTTTAGATACATATATAACAAACCTGATATTATTAAAAGACTTCAGTATGCTGTAAATTTAGAGATTGGAAATAACTTCACAAAGTTCTCTACGGATATTCGCTATAGAAAGTTTTTTGACAACCACAGAAGTTTTGACTTACGTTTTTTTGGAGGTATGTTTATTACTAATAACTCTATAGGTGATTATTTTAGCTTTGGCTTAAATAGAAGTTCTGATTATTTATTTGAACACAACTTATTTGGTCGCTCGGAAAACTCAGGATTATTCAGTCAACAGTTTGTAATATCAGATGCAGGCTTTAAATCTAAATACGATACCAATAAAACTGCTAATCAATTTGTAACTGCTATCAATACCAGTGTAAGTATATGGAGATGGATTGAAGTTTATAATGATGTTGCTATGTTAAAGGACAAAAACAGTTATCCTGAATTCTTTTATGAAAATGGAATAAAACTAAACTTTCTACCTAATCTATTCGAATTTTATTTTCCAATATATACCAATAAAGGCTGGGAGTTTAATAAAACTGCTTATCCTTCAAAAATTAGATTTGTAATTACCACCAACTTAGATAGAGTTTATAATTTTTTTAGAAGAGGGTTACTTTAAGCATACAAACTTACATTACTTAAAATGATTGAATAAAAATCAGAAAAATGAGCAGTCTATTTTTTTAGGTTAAAATATATTTTATCCTATGTAAATAAACAGATAAATCATTTTTTAACAAATACTCAGTTTTTAGTTAAAATTTAACGTTTTTTTGATGAATTAACAATAAAAACAAATATTTTTAAAATTCAATTAAAAAAACTATCTTTGTGAGCGTCCAAAACATGATGATTATGACGCAAAACACGGAAATAGCAAATACCCAAAAACTTTCTTTCAACGATTTTAAAAACGAAGTACTTAATGACTACAAAATTGCTCGCATCAGTAGAGAATGTAGTTTTTTAGGTCGACGAGAAGTTTTAACAGGTAAAGCTAAATTCGGAATTTTTGGTGGCGGTAAAGAAGTTCCTCAATTAGCCATGGCGAAAGCTTTTAAGAAAGGTGACTTTAGATCTGGGTATTACAGAGATCAAACTTTTATGATGGCCATTGGTGAACTAACTGCTCAACAATTTTTTGCTGGATTATATGCACATACAGACATTGAATTAGAACCTATGTCTGCAGGTCGTCAAATGGGAGGTCATTTCGCAACACACTCAATTGATGAAAATGGAAATTGGAAAAACTTAACACAACAATATAATTCTTCAGCCGATATTTCACCTACTGCTGGTCAAATGCCAAGATTATTGGGGCTGGCGCAAGCTTCTAAAATTTATAAAAACGTTAAAGAATTAGAAAATCATACTAATTTTTCTAATAACGGAAACGAGGTAGCTTGGGGAACTATTGGTAATGCAAGTACAAGTGAAGGTTTATTTTTTGAAACTATTAATGCTGCTGGAGTATTACAAGTTCCTATGGTAATGAGTGTTTGGGATGATGAATATGGAATTTCTGTTCACGCAAAACATCAAACTACTAAAGAAAGTATTTCTGAAGTATTGAAAGGTTTTAAAAGAGATAATAAAGCGAACGGATACGAAATTTTTGTAGTTAATGGATGGGATTATGTAAAGCTAGTGGATACTTATAACAAGGCTTCTAAGATAGCAAGAGAAGAACATGTTCCTGTACTAATACATGTAAAAGAGTTAACACAACCTCAAGGACATTCTACCTCTGGATCTCATGAAAGGTATAAAACTAAAGAGCGCTTGCAATGGGAGCAAGATTTTGATTGTATTGCTCAAATGCGTAAATGGATTTTGGAGTTTGAATTACAAGACGAAGATGGTGAGATTTTAAAATTTGTAGATTCTGAGGAAACATTAATAAACATTGAAAAAGAAGCTAAAAAAGAAGTAAGTAAAGCAAAACGTGATGCTTGGGCTTCATTTACTGGAGAAATTAAAGCAGAAGCTAAAACAGTTATTAGTATATTAGATAATTTAGCTAATAAAAGCGCCAATAGCTCTTTTATTAGTAAACTTTCTAATGATTTAAAAGCTATTAACGAACCAATTCGTAAAGACGTCATAACTACAGCCAGAAAAGCGCTTAGGTATGTAAAAGATGAGATATTACCTGAAAAAACAGCTTTACAGAATTTTATTAAATCATACATAGATGAGGCTTATTCAATGTATTCAACGCACTTAACAAGTGAAACTGCTGAGGCTACTGCATCTATAACGGAATTGGCACCTACTTATAGCGATGATCAAAAAGTTGTTGATGCCCGTATTATTATGCGTGATAATTTTGAAGCCATATTAAAAAAACATCCTGAAGTAGTTATTTTTGGTGAAGATGCTGGATTCATTGGAGATGTAAACCAAGGACTTGAAGGTTTACAAGATAAATTTGGAGAATTGCGTGTAGCTGATACTGGTATTAGAGAAGCGACTATTTTAGGACAAGGTATTGGTATGGCAATGCGTGGTTTACGCCCTATTGCAGAAATCCAGTATCTAGACTACTTATTATATGCTTTACAAATTATTAGTGACGATTTAGCAACGCTACGTTATAGAACTTTTGGTAAGCAAAAAGCACCAGTTATTATCCGTACTAGAGGGCATAGACTGGAAGGAATTTGGCATGCGGGTTCTCCAATGGGTGGAATTATAAATAATGTAAGAGGTATTCATGTTTTAGTACCTAGAAATATGACAAAAGCAGCTGGTTTTTATAACACTTTATTAGAAGGTGATGATCCTGCTTTGGTAGTAGAATGTTTAAACGGATATCGTTTAAAAGAAGAATTACCAACCAATTTAGGCGAGTTTAAAACGCCAATTGGTGTCGTAGAAACAGTAAAAGAAGGAACAGATATAACTATTGTTTCTTATGGTTCTACACTACGAATTGTTCAAGAAGCAGCTAGAGATTTAACACAGGTAGGCATTAATGTGGAAATTATAGACGCACAGAGTTTATTACCATTTGACATTAACCATGATACTGTAAAATCTGTTGCAAAAACAAATAGATTATTAGTTATAGATGAAGATGTTCCTGGTGGTGCCTCTGCTTATTTACTACAAGAAATTCTTGAAACACAAAATGCTTATAAATATTTAGATAGCAAACCTGCTACACTAACTTCAAAAGCACACAGACCTGCCTATGGTACAGACGGAGATTATTTCTCTAAACCATCTGCAGAAGATATTTTTGAAAAAGTATATGAAATTATGCACGAAGTAAATCCGAGTAAATTTAAAAGCTTGTATTAAAAAAATGATATTACTATAAATAAAAAAGCGATTTTTGATTAACAAAAATCGCTTTTTTATTATGTTTTTTAAACTTTATTTCATCTCTGAATTTTCATCTACTTTAACATCTTCTACATCCACTGCCTTATTTTTAGACTCGTAGTCAGCAATTTTATTTTTAATTACCTCAACAAACTTTGATGATGATAAATCTGGATTTGTAATTACTTCCTGTAACGCTTTAATTCTTTCTGTCATTGTAGACTTAGACATAGCTGTACTTGCAAATTTAGCAGTAGCAATATCTACTGGATCAGCAGAAAAATTTGAAGATTTTATCCAACCTTCTTCAATATACTCTCCTTCTGATCTTTTCCCTTTTACTTGCATCCAATCTCCTTGGATTGCCGTTACAGCGATAATATCCATTACACTATACTTCTTTTCAGTTTTAGTTAATAAATCTGGTCTTTTATACACACTTGCATCTCCCAGCATCACTCCTACTTTACCGTTAACCGCTAAAAAACTTTTTCTAGTCCAACCCTCTTTTCCATCTGTTAACTTTACTTTACAGTACTCTTTTTTTGAAGTATCATCGGTAACTTCATCTCCAGTATACACTACTGTTTCTCCTAAACTTATAGAAGTTATCCATTTTCCTTTAGCTTTTGGAGTTTCTCTTACTGATAATTTATCTAGTAAGCAAATAGCTTCTACTGTCTTTTCAGCCTCCTCAACACTTGTTGCTGTTGTAGATGATTCTGCTGTATTTGTTTGTTTTTTTGAACTTCCGCCTTCTTTACAACTTGTAAACAAAACAGCTACTGACATAATAGCAATAAATAGTTTTTTCATCTTAATTAAATTTGCCGCAAATATATTATTTTATTGTTTCTATCCCTAAAATCTTAATTATGAAATTGTTATTTTAATCACAAGTCCGATAAGCAAAGGGTTAATTTCAGTATGTTTACACCTGAATAGTTCTTTTACTTTATTTTTTTAATTTCTTAATAAATACGTACCTATTACACACTCCGTACATCGTTTTTCATTACAATAGTTATTTTTAAGCTCCAATAAAGCCTGAGACTCCAATGCGTTTTTAGCTTTTATATTTATAGTGTTAAACTTTTTAAGTATGCTGTTTTTTTCTGAATTAATTTGTTGAATTAATTCTACAAAAGCTTCATTATCTAACTGCTTTGTTTCTTGAAAATACACAAAACGTAAAGGTAGTATGGTGTTAATTAACAATAAATCTATAAATGACTCTGTTATTCTTTTTAAACTTGTTTTACTGGTTGTTTGAAAAGTATAATGTTTTTGCCAAAAAGTATCAACCTCTACCTTTAAACATTTATAAAAGTCTTCTAATTTTTCATATTTAATTAATTGTGAAAATAAGTTTTGATGTTGGTGTAATAGCATAATTAATTGAGCTATTCTAACCGTAGGAAAATTAGTGGGACGCATTCTAAAAAAACTAAATTGATTTCCTGATAATGTTTTTAAATTATACTTATGTTTAATATATGCATACTCTTTTTTTAGTTTAAAAAAATACGGTTCTTCACAGTCTTCCTCTAAAAAACCCGCCTGACCAAAAAGTAAAGCAGACAATGCTAATGAATCAAATCTAAGTTTTCTAATTATTGTATAATCTATTGATTTAGCTAAATTAAAAAAAGCTACCCCATTTACTTTTAATCCAAAGTTTTTAGCTAATAATTGAAAAAGTACTGCTTCATAGTCATTATTAGTTTCTCTGAGTAATCCTTTTATCACAACAGCTTTATTTTCTAAACGCTCAAAATAAAGTCGTTCTAACCAATTTTGTATTAAAAAAATATCTACTTTATCCATACTTCTCTCACAGGGTATCCAACGAAGTTCTTTTGAAAATAAATTTCTGTAATTAGCAAGTAGCTTGTTGTTCACATAATTCTTCAATTCCAATGTTGGTAAAGCTTTATCATTCTTCATATAAACCTCTACATCATGTTCCCAAACTATATGCAAAATAACCGCATCATAAGTAGTATTTACTTCATGGTAATGCAAATACCAATCAGATGATTTTAAATGTATCTCTATATTACCTACCCAAGCTTGACCGTTAATCTTTAAATGGGCATTCAAAAAATCAGGCCCTGAATTTTTATTATGACTTCCAGTTTTTACAACTACTATCTCCTCATTTTGAGAAGTATATATTTTTTTAGTTAAAAAAAGTTTATGTTTCCATAGAAAATGTAGAAATTCCTCTTTCATTATAGTGTAATTTAGCAATTATTTTACGACCATAAATGTATGAAAAATTTTATTAAGTCACTTTTTATCAGCGGATTTCCTGTTTTCGCATTAGTCGTATTTATAATCAACTTAATCTCTTTCTCATATACACTTCATGAAATAGGGATTCTTATCTCTTCTTTAAGCATCGTGCTTTTCTTTTCATTACTGTTTATAAAACCTGTTGCTAGAACTTCAAAAAATTTACTTTTTTATTCTACCCCAATAACCTTTGGATTAGCATTAAACTTTATAAACTTTGAAAAAAATAATTTATTAATAGCCGTTTTATTAGCAGTTGGGTGGTTAGCATACCTTACTTGGTATTCTACATTCTCAAAAAGAGTAACCCCTGCACTTAGCATAGGAAAGAAGCTTCCCGATTTTGCCTTAGAAAACAGCTTAAAAGAAAAAATAACAACCAACCAGTTTTCTGGTAACTTTAAAATATTCTTATTCTACAGAGGTAACTGGTGTCCGTTATGCATGGCACAAATAAAGGAAGTAGTTACGCAATACAAAGAATTAAAATCAAGAAATACAGATGTAATCCTTGTGAGTCCGCAACCGCATAAGTTTAGTGAAAACTTAGCTAAAAAACACCAAGTACCATTTCATTTTTTAGTAGACACTAAAAGTAAAGTAGCTAAACAATTAGGTATATTTCATAAAAATGGATTGCCTGCTGGTTTTCAAGTTTTTGGTTACGATTCTGATGTAGTAATGCCTACTGTTATTATTACTAACAAAGACAACAATATTATTTTTGCTGACTTAACAGATAATTATCGAGTTCGCCCAGAACCAGAAACTTTTCTCTCTATTATTGACAATTATAAAGACTAATATATAGTCTTATAATTTTAAATTATTAAAGAACTACTTTTACTTCTTTTTTCTAATGTACTTTTGTGTAGTAAAACTAAAAAAACATTATGAACAGTATTGAAAGTTTACAGTGGCGTTATGCCGTTAAAAAATTTGACGATAAAAAACATCTTTCAGAACAACAAATCAACATTTTAAAAGAAGCCTTCAATTTAACGGCTACTTCATACGGATTACAACCTATAAAATTGGTAGTTGTTAAAAACAAAGAACTACAAGAACAATTAGTCCCTCATTCTTGGAATCAACAACAAGTAGCCCAAGCTTCACATGTTTTGATTATTTGTGTTTCAAGTGAATTAACTACTGCTGACGTTGACAACTATTTTAAGTTAGTTAAAGAAATTAGAAACACCCCTGATGAAATTTTAAATCCTTTTAAGGAAATGCTAACAAATAATATTGCTAGTAAATCTAAAGAAGAACTACATATTTGGATGAAAAGTCAGGCATATATAGCTTTAGGAAATTTAATGACCGTAGCTGCTAATGAAAAAATTGACACTTGTCCAATGGAAGGCTTTGTTCCTGAAAAATATGATGAAGTTTTAGAACTTGCTAAACATAACTTAAAATCTGTTTTAGTACTTCCCGTTGGATTCAGAGCTGAAGATGATTTTATGAAAGACTTAAAAAAAGTAAGAAAAAATACAGAAGATATCGTTATAGAATTATAAATCTTCACATTACGAATTATGAATTTACTCTTTAAATGGTAAAAATTCATAATTCGTAATTTCCTACACAACAACTACATTACTACTTCCCATTTTCTACATCACTAGAAAACATTTCCTTTCTCAAAAAAACACAAACACATAAATACCAGTAAGTTACAAGGATACATATAAATATATGTCTTACAAGTAACTCAAAACCCACAATTAACAAATCCACAATAAAACATTAAACAAACAAAAAATACAATAGCCAAACAATAAAAAAAATAAAAAAAACACACATTTATAACAAAAAAAATAAATAATCGATAAAATAATACCCCCTTCCATTAAGATAGTATCTAACAAAAACAAAAAGTTGAAATAATTTTGTAAAGAATACTAATGATAAAACTCTTCTTACATGAAAAATCAATTAACTATACTCTTAGGAGTATTCGTTTTTGGTTGCGGTTTTTCACAAAGTAATAACTTTTGGAAAAAAAACCTTCAACCCATTCAAAGCAAAAACATTTCTTCTACAAAGAAAAACCTAACAAACTCAAATGAAACCACTTACTCTTTAAGTGTCAACGACTTTAAAAAGGCTTTAGCTCGTTGCCCTAATAGATTCAACTCATTTGGTAAATCTAATGTAATTATAACCCTCCCAACTGAAAGTGGAAAATTCAAAAAATACCGCATAAAAGAAGCGAGTGTATTACACCCTGATTTAGCTAAAAAGTTCCCTGATATTAAATCTTATGTAGGCACATCTGTTAGCGGAGAAAACGAAGTCGTACACTTTAGTTTAAGTAATAACGACTTTAGGGCTATGATTATGAAATCTGATGCCACAATAACCGATATTAAACCTTCTACTATTAATAGTAAAACATATAAGGTTACTTCAAAAACAAATGGATCAGAACCAATTAGCTGTCAAACAATTGAGAGTTCAATTGATTTCTTTTCAGAAAAAAACACAAAGCCAGCTAAAAAATTATCAAAAACAGCCAGAAGGGATGCTAATGACGGGCTTGTTAGAGTATACCGAATGGCCATCGCTGTAACTGGAGAATTGTCTAAAATTTATACGGATAAAGCAAACGTTACCAATGGTTCAACTCAACAAAGGAAAGCTGCTGTACTTGCCGAGCTAAACGCACTCATGACTAGAGTAAACGCTGTTTACGAAAGAGACCTTGGAACTACTTTTGAATTAGTACCTAATATTCTGAATTCCATTTTTCTTGATCCAGCAACCGATGGTATTACACATGGTAATACTGGAATATCTATAAATGAATCTCAAGGTATTCTTGATGCTCAAATTGGTAATGCTAACTATGATATTGGTCATGTTTTAGATTCAGCTGGAACTGGACGTGGAGCTTTAAATTCTGTATGTATTGATAACAAAAAAGCACAAGGGTCTACAGGTGCGCACCCTTTCACTTCTGTCAATGATTATTTCTTCCGTACGTTCGTTCATGAAATAGGCCATCAATTTGGTGCTAACCACTCTTTTAATAATTCATGTGGTGGTAATCGTTTGGACGAAGGTGCTGTTGAACCAGGAGGAGGTAATAGTATCATGGCATATCAAGGTTGTGCTCCTAATTATGATTTAAGGACTTCACATGTTTTTTTTCATGCGAAACAAATCGATGAGATGTGGAACCATATTGTAAACACAGCTGGTTGTGGCACAACAAAATCTGTGGGTAATAGCGCACCAGTAGCCAGTATAGGAGGTAATTATACAATTCCAAGATCTACTCCATTTATATTAGAAGGATCTGCTACTGATGCTAATCCATCTGATCAACTAACATATACCTGGGATCAAATGGATAAAGAAATAGCTCCTATGCCACCGCGTGCTACATCAACAGGAGGTCCTTTATTTCGTTTTAAACCACCTTCAACATCTCCTATCCGATATATGCCTGATCTTGGTACAGTAAAAGCTGGAAACTCTTCTTCTGAATGGGAGGTAACACCTTCTGTTTCTAGAACTATAAATTTTAGATTCACCGTAAGAGACAATCATGCAGGAGGAGGTAATACAGATTCTAGAGATGCTGTTATTACAGTAGCTGGAAATGCAGGTCCTTTTGTGATTACTTCGCTAAATACAAGATTTGATGCTCCTGTTGGTTCTACACAAACAGTAACTTGGAACGTAGCAGGTACTACAGGAAATGGGATTAATGCCGCGAACGTAGATATTCTTTTATCTACAGATGGAGGAAATACATACCCAATAACATTAGCTTCTGCAGTACCTAATGATGGTTCTCATCAAGTTACCATACCCAATAATGAAGGTGGTGTAAATAGAATTATGGTAAGAGGTACCAATAATATCTTTTATGATATTACCAATGCTAATTTTAGCATCACCGACGGAAACTCTGATCCTATGCCTACCAATTATTGTGCTGCAGGTTATCAAGGTAATAACTATATAAAGGAAGTTATTTTTGGAGATATCAATAATACCAGTGAAAATAGTGGGTATTCTGATTTCACCAACCTGGGAACTAACGTTACCAAAGGTCAGCCTGTTACTTTAACAGTTAACCCAGGAATCAATAGTTGGAGCCCTAATTATTTTGGGGCTTGGATTGACTGGAATAAAGATGGAGATTTTGAAGATGCAGGTGAAGAAATCCTGTCAACAACCAATGGTGAAGGTGGTGTAACAACAACTATTGTAGTTCCAAATACCGCAAAAAATGGTGCAACTAGATTAAGAGTACGTTATAAATTACATACTGCTCCTGAACCTTGTGGAACAGCATCAACCAATGGTGACGAAGTTGAAGATTATTTTGTGTTTATTAAAGGGAACTCAACTCCAGACACACAAGCTCCAAGTACACCAACAAATTTAGCATTTTCTAATCTTGAAAGTACTTCTTTAACTTTAAGCTGGACAGCTTCTACTGATAATATAGGAATAGCTGGTTATGATGTTTTCCAGGGGAATACCAATATAGGTACCGCTACCGGAACTTCTTTTGATGTAACTGGTTTAACTAAAAACACATCGTATTCATTCTATGTAAGGGCTAAAGATTTTGCAGATAATACTTCAGGGAATAGTAATACAGTTAATGTAACCACTCCAGATGGTCCAAGTCCAGGTACAGAACCCTGTACTGCTTCTACAACACAAAATAGTACGTTACATATTACGAATGTTAGCTTTGGTTCTATAAATAATAGTTCTACAAATGCTGCTTATAATGATTTTACAACAACTTCTACTAACCTTACAGCAGGGCAAGCAGAAACACTTACTATAGACTTAAATAATAGTCATTGGACACTTAATGATGTAGGAGTTTGGATAGACTGGAATAATAATGGAACTTTTGAAAACTCAGAGAAAGTATATGATCGAAATGGAGCTGGTCCATATTCAGGTAGTGTTACAGCGCCTAATACAGCTGTTTCTAATACTTTATTGCGTATGCGAGTAAGAATAGGATATGGTGGAGCTACTAATAGTGATGAGCCATGTGGTGTAGACACTTCTTTTGGAGAAGTAGAGGATTATTCAGTAGTAGTAAACGGAGGTACAAACCCAACACCAGATACACAAGCACCAACTACTCCTACCAATTTAGCCACTTCTAATGTAACTCAAACATCAATTACATTAAACTGGAACGCATCTACAGATAATGTAGGAGTAACTGGATATGATGTATACCAAGGAAGTTCTTTAATAACAACTGTTACTGGAACTACCTATAATGTCACTAATTTAACAGCTAACACATCCTACACATTCTCTATTAGGGCTAAAGATGCAGCTGGTAATGTATCAGTAGCTAGTAATACAGCAAGCGCCACAACTTCTGGCAATACAAATCCTAATCCTACATTACCAACTGGATATTGTAATGCAGGTAGACAAGGAACTAATGGTATTGGTGAGGTTATTTTTGGCAGCATAAATAATACTAGTGCTAACGGTTCATATTCAAATTATACTTCACAAAGTACTAATGTTACAGTTGGACAAACAATATCATTAACAGTAAACCCTACAATTACATCTTCTAATTGGGGATCTAACGTAGTCGGAGCTTGGGTTGATTGGAATAGAGATGGTGATTTTGAAGACTCTAACGAACAAGTATTAATGAAAACCCCAGGAACGGGAGGACAAACTACCAATGTAACTGTGCCTAGTAATGCTCAATCAGGGGCAACTAAATTAAGAGTGCGTTATAGGTGGGCTAATAATCCTAATCCTTGCGGAACTGCTTCAACTGATGGTGATGAAGTAGAAGATTATACTGTAAATATTGGAGGTGGAACTTCAGACACGCAAGCTCCTTCTAATCCATCCGGTTTAACAGCCTCTAATATTACACAAACTTCTTTAAGCTTAAATTGGAATGCCTCTACAGATAATGTAGGAGTAACTAGTTATCGAATATTTAGAAATAATTCTGAAATAGGAACCACAAGTTCACCATCATTCAATGTTACTGGATTAACCGCTAGCACCAGTTATAGTTTTGCTGTTAGCGCTCTTGATCAAGCAGGCAATCAATCTGCCTTAAGTAATACAATTAATGTTACCACTACTGGAACAACAACACCTACTCCAGATTATTGTACTCCAACAGCAGGAAATCCTACAGGACAACATATCACAAATGTTACTATTGGTAGTATAAATAACAATTCTGGCGCAGGAACCAATGGATACACAGACAACACTTCACAAAGTACTAATATTAGTGGAAGCACTAGCTTATCCGTTACTGCTCAAGAAACTTGGCCTTCAACAAGAGCTTCAGCATGGGTGGACTGGAATAAAGATGGTGATTTTGATGATGCTGGTGAACAGGTTCTTAATCGTTCTGGAAGTGCTACTAATAAAACATATACTACCACAATATCAGTACCTAATGGAATTTCAGGATCTGTTGTTCTTCGTGTAAGAGTAGCCTATTCATCAAGCGCTCCTACTCCTTGTGGTGAAATCTTTTTTAGCGATACAGAAGATTACACATTAAATCTTAGCAGTAGCAGGTTAACAAGTAAAATAGCTATTGCTGGTAGTAACTCCATAATTTCATTTCCAAATCCTTTTAAAGATAAAGCTACGATTGATGTTTCATCTATAGAAAACCATAGATTCACATTAAGTATACATAATATTCTAGGAAAAGAGTTAGTTCGTAAAGATTATGAACAAAACCCTGGTAAAGTAATTATTGGTGAACAAATTGAATCTGATGGACATTATTTTGTTAGAATTCAATCTAAACAAAAGAACAAAATTATACGAATTGTAAAATTAAAATAGAATAGGATACAATCCTTTTATATTCTCCCTCTCTACATAAAACAGAGAGGGATTTTTTTATATAGTTAGTTTGCACTTAACCAATTCTTAATAATTAACCTATACAATAAAGAAACATTTACTAGTAGTGTTCTATAATTATTGATGCATTTCTTTTATTCTTATATTAGCAACATACATAAACCAAAGTTAATGCAACCCTTACATATACTATTACTTATTCTCTCTTATTTTGGTGTACTTATTTTTATTTCTTACATCACTGGAAAATCTGCTAATAACTCTACTTTTTTTAAAGCGGATAATGCTTCTCCATGGTATTTAGTTGCTTTTGGTATGATTGGAGCTTCTTTATCTGGCGTAACATTTATTTCTGTTCCAGGATGGGTGGAAACACAACAAATGAGTTATATGCAGATGGTCTTTGGCTATATTGTAGGATACGCTTTTATTGGTTTAGTTTTACTCCCTCTATATTATAAATTAAACCTAACCTCTATTTATACTTATTTAGAGGATCGTTTTGGAAGGTATTCCTATAAAACAGGGGCTTCATTTTTCTTACTTTCCAGAACTATTGGTGCAGCTTTTAGACTATTTTTAGTAGCCAATGTTTTACAACTTATTTTATTTAATGCCTATGGAATTCCTTTTTGGATTACTGTAACCATTACTATTTTACTTATTTGGTTGTATACATTTAAAGGAGGTATTAAAACCATTGTTTGGACAGATACATTACAAACACTATTTATGTTAATAGCAGTAGGTGTTTGTATTATTATGATAAAAGATGCCATGCAAATTGACAGTTTATTTTCATACGTTTCAGAAAATAAACTATCTAAGATTTTCTTCTTTGAAGATGCTAAATCTGGAAGTTATTTTTGGAATCGATTTTTCTCAGGAGCTTTTATAGCCATTGTCATGACAGGACTAGATCAAGACATGATGCAGAAAAACTTAACCTGTAGAACCTTAAAAGATGCGCAAAAAAATATGTTTTGGTTTACCATTGTTTTAGTTATAGTAAACTTCTTCTTTTTAGCTTTAGGACTTTTACTAACTGATTACGCTGCTGCCAATGGTATTGATGCCCATAAGGATCAACTATTTCCTAAAATAGCCATGAGCGGAAACTTAGGCTTAGCTACATCTTTATTCTTTTTATTAGGATTAATTGCTGCCGCTTATTCAAGTGCAGATAGCGCACTTACCTCTTTAACTACTTCATTTAGTATTGACATTTTAGAAATTGACAAAAAAGAAAATGAAGAAGAAAAAGAAACAACACGAAAAAAAATCCATGTTCTTTTTTCATTATTATTAATAGCTACTATATTAATTTTTAAATATTACATAGCAGATGCAAGCGTAATTGCTAAGATATTTCAGTTTGCAGGTTATACCTACGGACCACTTTTAGGAATGTATGCTTTTGGTTTATTTACAAAATGGAACGTAAAAGACTACTTAGTTCCTGTTGTATGCTTATTTTCTCCTTTTATTGCTTTTGGAATTAACTATTTAACCAATACTTTTTTGAGTTTTGATTTTGAGTTTTTTGTTTTAGTTCTTAATGGATTTATTACCTTTTTAGGACTTCTAATTATAAAAAAATCTACCAATGGCTAAAAAAGGAAAGGCAAAAAACACTGTTAATAAAGCTAAGCATTCTCGATTAATGAAACAAAAGGAAAATAAACTACGTTTAGAAAAACAACGTACCAAAGAACGGCTAAAAGCTATTATAAAAAAGGCTAACGAAACTTCAAAGAATAAAGAATAAATTAAAACCTCAAATTCAAAGGAAATAACTTTTTGACTAAAGTTAATTAATCAATTTTCATTATAGTTTAATGAGGCCTTACCCCCTACCCCACTTTTAACAAATATTCAAAACACCCCAAACACAAAAAATCGCAAAAAAACACCCAACAAAACAAACAAACAACAATAAAAATGTTAAAAAATTAAATTTAAGATACTATAATACTCACATATAATAAGATAGTACAAATCACAATTAAAAACTTCAAATAATTTTGTACTAATAACTAATTAAACCCTTTCTAATGAAAACAATAAGATATTATATATCAGTATTGTGTATACTGGTATTTAGTTGTTTGACTATTACTGCACAAGAACAACATTGTTCTTTTGACCAAACTCAAAAAGAGTATTATGACATCTATCCAGAATCACTGGATAAACTACGGAAATTTGAACGGAAGTCTAAAGAAAGACAAAAAGCATTACTTAAAAACGGTTATAACCAAAAAGCCACTAAGTATATCATTCCCGTTGTATTTCACGTATATGGAAAAGAATGGCCAATTACAGGTGGACAAAATGTAGATGTAACTGAAGAGCAGGTAACCAAAGCACTAAAAGCCATTAATGAAAATTTCAAGGGCTTTAATGACGCAGTTGATCCTTCTTTCGCCAATTTAGAAGGTGGAATGGACATTGAATTCAAGCTTGCACAAATTGACCCAGACGGTAACACTACTAATGGAATTATTTTTCATGAAACTAAAGAAGGTTTTGGATTAAACGGAACTAATGATGCTGAAATTGCTAAATATGCATGGGACAACTATAAATATATGAATGTACACATACAATTGATTATAAAATCAGGAAGTAAAGTACAATCTGGTATTGCTTGGTTTCCTGACAAAAGAATGTCAGACGAAGGACTTGCCAGAGTTGTTCATAATGGTAGATATATACTGTACAGCCCTCCAGCCTCTTCGTTAACACATGAGTTTGGACATTGGCTTGGTTTACATCATACATTTAACGGTGGATGTGTTCAAGGTGACGACAAAGGTGATTTAGTAGGCGATACACCACCAACAACAGCAGGTTTAGCTTCTGAAGCTGGAGGAAGGTCATGTAAAACTGGAGTTCGAAATTGCTTCAATCAATTAATAAACCATCAAAACCATATGGACTATAACCCTTGCGAATCAATGTTTACCAAAGGGCAAGTAGCTCGTATGACCTCTTTCTTAGATCACGAAGCTAGAAAACCTATTTGGCAAGACAACAACCTAACAGCTACTGGAACCAAAACTGATTTAGGACCTAGAGTTTTATTTAATTATCAAGACTGGCAAGATAGTGACATAGACAAATCTTTAACATTCTTAGAAGACTTTGCTAATAACGGGAGAATTCAAAACAAAAAAAGAATTAAAGCAGTGGGTGGAGCAAGATTTGCTACTACAGGAAACTTACAACTTGGTACACATTTTACTGCTACAGGAGTTCCTTCTGGACTTACACCTGTTATTAATGTAACTGATACTAATAATGCTATTGTTTCATTTACTGGAAACGCTTCAAACCATATAGAAAGTAACTCTACAACTGTAAGAATTACATTTTTAAATCCTGCAATCTCAGGTGGAACTTCTTCATTATATTCCAACTCAGGAACATTTAAAATAAACTTTCTTGATCCATACAAAGTTCATTATGAAGTCTATTCTCCTTTTATGCATATGGGATATTCAGCTTCAAATATTGTAGGAGAAATCCACTCTAAATTCAACTCTTTAGTAATTGGTGGGCAACTTAGAACTAAGTTAAGGGTATACGATGGAAATATTTTAACGTTAGATAACTTCTCTCAAGGCTTTGAAGTTTTATGTAACTCAAACTCGAACAATATAAAATACAATGGAGAAAATAGTAGTATATCTTCTAGTTCAAGTGGAACTTGGGTAAAAAAGGCTACAATAGTTACAGCATCACCACCTGTTTTATCTAGTGCTAACTATACTACATGGAGAAATAGAACTGGTTATATTGGTATTAGAATGTTAACTCCTACAAACACCTATGTATACGGATGGCTAAGAGCTATGGTCTCTTCAAACGGAGAAGAAGGAAGTGTTACCAATCTTGCCTTAAATCCAGATCCAGGTAAATCAATTACTTCTAGATTTGAAAGACCACATCTTATTTATTCTTATGATCGATTTTTAGAAAAAACAACTAATGACAATACTATTGAAAATGAAATTACTGTTAATCTAAACAGCACTACATTTACTAAAACTGGAGCTTTAGAACGTGGAAAACACTTTACGATTGAAAATGTTCCTGCTGGATTATTGTTAAAAGTAACTGCCGTTAACGCTACACAAGCAAGACTAAAAATGGAAGGCGTTATGGATGGTGTCTCAAATAGAAGTGATTGGCTTGCCGTAAGAGATATTAATTTTAAATTTTTAAACGGTGCTTTTTCTTCAGGAGGAGAAAATGTTGAAATGAAAGAATTTAGTTTCAGTATTGAAAAAGTTGGAAAATCCTTTACAGGAACTAATATTACTAGGCCTACATTTAATATTGGTGCCACACAACCTACCGGTCAGTTTACTTTATTAAGCGCTTATAGTAACGTTTCTTTTTCTTCTGATTCTTATCAACTACAAGAGTACCCAAAATCTAATTCATCAAATAAGTATCCTGGCGTTAAACTAATTACTTGGCGAAAAGATGCTGTTGCTAATAGTAATTATGAATTAACCCCTATTTCCAAAGGAACTATTATTGGTCCTAATAGCTCATGGAAAAATGGTAGAGAATACCACCAAGGCAGAGGACAGCATATGATTGATTCTGATTCTTATAGAGCCTGGAGAGGTAGAACCGCCTATTATGGACTTCGAATTAGAAGATCTGGTAGAATGCACTATGGATGGGCTAAGATGAGAGTAAGTAGTAATGGAACACAGGTTACAGTTGAAGAATATGGACTTAACGGGACTCCTAATGCTAGTATCAGAGCTGGTGAGTTAACTTCAGATGACGTTAGAGAATACTGTAATGCTGGTAGTACTTTTGGCCCTGACCATATTAGTAGGATTACTTTTTCTAACATTGACAACTCCTCCTCTAGAGGTACCAATGGATATGACAATCAAACAGATTTTGTTGTAAAATTAACTAGAGGAAAAAGCTATACCTTAAAAGTAAATACAACTGGTAACAGTACTAATGAACTATATGCTTGGTTCGACTGGAATCAAGATAAAGATTTTAATGATTCTGGAGAAAGAGTTCAGGTTACTTTAAACAATAATGGAGATGGAGAAATTAACATAAATGTTCCAACCAATGCCAGATTAGGTGGTTCTGGACTTCGCCTGAGAGTTTCTAGAAGCAACAACAATAACCCATGTGGAACTTCAGGTACTGGCGAAGTAGAAGATTATGGTATCTTTATTTCCAATGAAGATATTCCATCTTGTGATGATGGTATTAAAAATGGCGATGAAGAAAAAATTGACTGTGGTGGTTCATGTAAACCTTGTCAGGTATACACTGAAATATGTGATGCACAAACCAACCAAAGTAGCCTACAAATAACTAATGTTAAATTTGGAACTATCAACAATACAAGCACTCATAGTCCTTATAATAATTTTACTTCGCAAAAAACAAACCTACAAAAAGGACAAGCAACTACATTAACGGTTACGCTTAATAACAATTGGGATCCAAACCAGGTTATTGTTTGGATTGACTGGTATAATGATAATGATTTTTTAAACACTGAAGATGTTGTTTTGCAAAAATCTGGTAAAGGTCCATACACAGCAAGTGTAATTCCACCTGCCAATGCTGTAGTAAATACTAATTTAAGAATGAGAGTCAGAGCAGGCTACACAAACCCTCCTAAACCATGTGGCACAGACACCTACATAGGAGAGGTAGAGGATTACACTATTACTGTAGGAGGCGCGGCACCTGATGACACCCAAGCTCCTTCCGCTCCCACTAATTTAGTTGTCACTAACATAGCACAAACATCACTTACATTAAATTGGAGTGCTTCAACTGACAACATAGGGGTTACTGGATATGATGTATATCAAGGCAGTACAAGAATTGCTACCACAAATACAACATCATACAATGTAAATGGATTAACTGCAAATACATCTTATACCTTCTTCATAAGAGCTAAAGATGCAGCTGGAAATACCTCAACCCCAAGTAGCACTGTGAATGCAACTACTACTTCCTCTTCAGACAATCAAGCTCCTAGTGCTCCTTCTAATTTAAGAACTTCAAATATTACTGAAACTTCTTTAACATTAAACTGGAATGCTTCTACAGACAATGTGGGCGTAACTGGATATGAAGTCTACCAAGGAAGCAGTAGATTAACAACCATCAATGCTACCACATATAATGTAACCGGACTTTCCGCAAACACTAGTTATACATTCTCTGTAAGAGCTAAGGACGCAGCAGGAAATACATCTGCTGCTAGTAATACTGTAAATGCCACTACAAATGGCGGAGATACTACTCCTACTTATTGTACTGCATCTACAACTCAGAGTACTTTATACATTAGTAAAGTTGAATTTGGTAGTATTAATAATAGCACTTCACATTCTCCATATTCAAATCACACAAATATTTCCACTAACTTACCCAATGGACAAGCAACAACATTAACAGTTACTTTAAACAACAATCATTGGACTTTTAATGCTGTAGGCGTTTGGATAGATTGGAACAACAATGGAGATTTTACAGATACAGGTGAAAAAGTATATTCAAGATTTGCTGCTGGTCCGTATTCCGTAAGCATAACACCTCCTAATGGAGCTGTAACCAATAAACAATTACGTATGAGAGTAAGAGCTGGTTATGGAACTGAAACTAAAATTACTCCATGTGGAAATGACACTTACCTTGGAGAGGTGGAAGATTATACTGTAACAGTCCAAGGTTCAACAGACACACAAGCCCCTTCTACCCCTTCTGGTTTAACGGCTTCTAATATTTCACAAACTTCTCTAAATTTAAACTGGAATGCATCTACTGATAATGTAGGAGTAACTAGTTACAGGGTCTTTAGAAATAACTCTGAAATAGGAACCACAAGCTCACCATCATTCAATGTTACTGGGTTAACCGCTAACACCAGTTATAGTTTTGTTGTTAGCGCACTTGATCAAGCAGGAAATCAATCTGCTTTAAGTAATACCATTAATGTTACCACCACTGGAAACACTAATCCTAATGATGGAACTGTAGTATATGTAAATATGAACGATGTAACCGTAAGTTCTTCTTCAACTTGGTCTCCATTCCAACTAGAAACCGGAGATCAAAGATATTTTGGACCGTGGTACTCTGGAGGAGCAATCCGCCTTGTTAATTATGAAAAAAATGTAATATCTGAAGGAAATTCTAACAATGTTTCTTTTATAACAGACGGTATAACCGTAGGGGCATCTAGTAATTTTAGAAGTGAAACAGGCTCTTTTATTATTAGTTCTAGTACATATACTAATTGGCGTGATAAATCTGGTTATATTGGTTTTAGTTTTAAAATTGGAGGTAACACACATTATGGTTGGTTATACGCTACAGTTTCTAACAATGGTAACTCTATTACTTTTAAAGATTATGCTTATAATAGTAAGGCAGGAGAAAGTTTGGTTACCAAAAGACCTTCTTCTACTTCTGCTAAAACACTTAATACAGAGAAAGTTTCTTTAAATACTATTCAACTATTTCCTAATCCTTTTAAAGAAAATATCACAATTGACGTTTCTTCTATAGGTAATACTGAATTCAGTATAAGTGTTTATGATGTTTTAGGTAAAGAATTACTACATAAAAAGTATACAAAAAACCCTAATACAATTCTGATTGGTGAAGAAATAGAAATTTCTGGCAGTTATTTTATAAAGGTTAAGACCACTGAAAAATCTGAAATATTCAATATTATTAAATTAAAATAATCAATCTACAAACTAGCTAAACAAAAATCCCGAGTAGAAGCTCGGGGTTTTTGTTATTTATCGATAGATCCTAAAACACGTTGCATAAAATTATTTAACGCTTCTTTTTTAGGAACTCCTTCTTTTACCATTTTAGACACCTCAATAGCTCCGTACATGTTAGAAATTAACTCTCCTATAACATCAAGTTCTTCATCTTTTAAAGAAGGAACTTCCGTTAAAGCTTCTAAAGTTTCAATAGTCTCTAAAACATAGTCTTGATCATTTTCTTCTATAAAAGAAGTTAAATGCTTTATTACTGGTAATTTCATATTTATACTACTTCGTTTACCAATTCTTTTAATACATCAAACTTATTAGTCTGTACCTGATTCACAAATTTTCCATCAACAAACGTAGCAAAGGTTGGCAAATTATCAACATTAGCTAACTTTCTACTTTCAGGATACTTTTCTGCATCTGCTATTACAAACGCTACTCCTTCTTTTTCAGTTGCCAATTTTTTAAATTTTGGTTTCATAATCCTACAATTACCACACCACCCTGCTGAATATTGAACCACTACAGTTCCGTTATCTGAAACAATTTGTTCTAAATTGTCTTGATTTAATTCTTGTACCATAATTAAATTTATTTTTTAGTGTAAAACACAAAAAGACATGCTTTTAACAAGCATTAGTTGAAGAAAATTCGTGCTTAGTAAAAACTAAACACGAATTAGTTTTATTTAGTTTACAGAAGCTGCTAAGTACTCAGCTGTAGCTTTTGCATTTGGTTGCATTGCTGCCTTACCTTCTTCCCAGTTTGCAGGACAAACTTCTCCTTTTTCTTGAACATGTGTATACGCATCAATTAAACGTAAGTACTCATTTACGTTACGTCCAATAGGCATATGGTTAACACCTTCATGTACAACTGTACCTTCTTCATCAATAATATATGTAGCTCTATACGTTACATTATCTCCTTCTACTTGAACAGTACCTGTTGCCTCATCATACGTTTCATTAGCAATATCTAAAATTCCTAAAATTGAAGATAAGTTACGGTTACTGTCTGCTAATAAAGGATAGGTAATTCCTTCAATACCTCCGTTATCTTTAGATTGGTTTAACCAAGCAAAGTGTACCTCTGGAGTATCACATGAAGCACCAATTACAATAGTATTTCTTTTTTCAAACTCTGGTAAAGCTTCTTGAAAAGCATGTAATTCTGTAGGACACACAAAAGTAAAATCTTTTGGGTACCAAAACAAAACTACTTTCTTTTTATTATTTACTGCTTCTTCTAAAACGTTTACTTTGAACGTATCTCCCATTTCGTTCATTGCATCAACGTTTAAATTTGGAAATTTCTTACCAACTAATGTAGCCATCTTTTAATTTGTATTTTAATTGTTAATATATTTTTTAAAAACAGTGTCAAAAATATTCTGTTTATTGGTAATAATGCATGAAAACATAAAATATTTTCTTATAGTTCAATAGAATTAATCAATACTATACCAAACACACTATCAGAATTTTAAATCACTATTATTATTCTTTTCAAAAACAACCTTTTAACTTTAAACAAACCACACATAATAAGTATTTATTATTTTAATATAAAAAATATAGATAAAAATTATTCAAACCTTTATCGTAACTTTGAACTAACCTAACCTAATAATAAACAAACATATATGAAAGATACAAAGCAACACCCAACAGAAAGCCAAGGTAAATGCCCGTTTATGCATGGAGGAAACACTTCTTCTGGCACTACTAATAAACATTGGTGGCCTAATGCTTTAAATTTTGATATTTTACACCAACATGATTCTAAAACCAACCCTCTTGGTGAAGACTTTGATTACCTCGAAGAATTAAAAAAGCTAGATGTACCCGCTTTAAAAAAGGATTTACATAATTTAATGACAGATAGCCAAGACTGGTGGCCTGCCGATTGGGGACATTATGGTGGATTAATGATACGTATGGCTTGGCACGCTGCAGGTTCCTATAGAATTTCTGACGGAAGAGGTGGTGCTAGAACAGGAAACCAACGTTTTGCCCCTTTAAATTCTTGGCCAGACAATGCTAGTTTAGATAAAGCCAGACGTTTATTATGGCCCATTAAGAAAAAATATGGAAATAAAATAAGCTGGGCAGACCTTATTATTTTAGCTGGAAATATTGCTTACGAAAGTATGGGACTAAAAACCTTTGGTTTTGCTTTTGGTAGAGAAGATATTTGGCATCCAGAAAAAGATGTGTATTGGGGTGCTGAAAAAGAATGGCTAGCTCCAAGTGATGGACGTTATGGAAATTTGGAAGACGTAGAAACCATGGAAAATCCATTAGCAGCTGTACAAATGGGATTGATATATGTAAACCCTGAAGGTGTTAACGGAAAACCTGACCCACTGAAAACAGCACACCACATTAGAGAAACTTTTGCTCGAATGGCAATGAACGATGAAGAAACTGTTGCGCTTACTGCCGGTGGACATACAGTTGGTAAAGCGCATGGTAATGGAGACGCGAGTATTTTAGGCCCTGATCCTGAAGCCGCACCTATTGAAGAACAAGGTTTTGGTTGGGCCAATAATCAAAACACTGGTAAAGGAAGATATACTGTAACTAGCGGTATTGAAGGTGCATGGACAACAGAACCTACCAAATGGGATAATGGTTATTTTGAAATGCTTTTTAATCATGATTGGGCACTACAAAAAAGCCCTGCTGGTGCTTGGCAATGGGAACCTACCAATATTAAAGAAAATGATAAGCCTGCAGATGTAGAAGATGCTTCAATACGTTATAATCCAATAATGACTGATGCAGATATGTCTATGAAGATGGATCCTGCTTATAAAGAGATTTCATTACGATTTAAAAATGACTTTAATGCTTTTTCAGATGCTTTTGCTAGAGCTTGGTTTAAATTAACCCACAGAGATATGGGACCTAAATCTTGTTACTTTGGACCAGATGTCCCTGAAGAAGATTTAGTATGGCAAGACCCAATACCTGAAGGTAAAAAAGACTATGACGTTGAAGCTGTGAAAGAAAAAATTAACAATGCTGGTTTAAGTAATTCTGAAATGGTTGCTACTGCATGGGATAGCGCGAGAACTTATAGAGATTCTGATAGACGTGGAGGTGCTAATGGTGCAAGAATCCGTTTAGCTCCGCAAAAAGACTGGCAAGGTAATGAACCTGAAAGATTATCTAAAGTTCTTAACATACTAGAGCCAATTGCAAACGAGTTTAACATCAGCTTAGCTGATACTATTGTGTTAGCTGGTAATGTTGGTGTAGAAAATGCTGCAAAAGCTGCTGGATTTAATATTACCGTTCCGTTTAGCCCAGGGCGAGGTGATGCTACAGATGCTGCAACTGACAACGATTCTTTTGCTCCTCTTGAACCACTGGCTGATGGTTTTAGAAACTGGTTAAAACAAGATTATATTGTAAGTGCAGAAGAATTACTTTTAGATCGTGCGCAACTTTTAGATTTAACAGCTCAAGAAATGACGGTACTTGTTGGAGGTTTACGCATGATAGATACTAATTATGGAGAATCAAGATACGGTGTATTTACTGATACTATTGGAGCTTTAACGAATGACTTTTTTGTGAATTTAACAGATATGGCCAACATTTGGAAACCTATTAGTAAAAACCTATATGAAGTACGTGATAGAAAAACAGATAAATACAAATGGTCTGCTACCAGGGTAGATTTAGTATTTGGCTCTAATTCTATTTTGAGAGCTTATGCTGAAGTATATGCCCAAGATGACAGCAAAGAAAAGTTTGTAAACGACTTTGTTAAAGCCTGGACTAAGGTTATGAATGCTGATAGGTTTGATTTGAAATAAAAAGCCTTAAAACTTAAAAATAACAAGGGAGCTTTTCAGCTCCCTTTGTTTATTATATTAATTAAAGTTTATTCCAAAACTAATCCCCAATACACTAGTATTAGTATCATAATTATATTCTGACTCTGTTAAAATAGCCCCTTTATTAACACCTCCAAAAGATTGCTGATAATTTACATCTATGGTTAATTGAAAATCTTCTTGTTCATAATGCACAAAAGAAACCCCTAAAATCATATTTGGCACAAACGATTTCCCATGATCAAATTCCCTTTCTCTAAAGTCTTCATTAACCTCAACAAAAGGACCAGAACTTCCTCCATGAGAAGCATAATAATTGCTTTTTATATCTGACTTTGTTAAAAAACCTGCTGAAAAACCTACATTAAAATGAATTGGCTTATAGTCAAAATCTGGGTCTTTAAATAATTTTCTCAAATTAACTCCCAATACCACTGGAATATCTACATAATCCAATCGATACCTTGTTTTATGATAGGCACCCTCTGAGCCTCCTCCTGTATTAATAATTAATACGTTATTATTTTTTCGCCTGTATTCTGTACCTCTTCCTTGGTAACTTATTCCAGACTGTAAACGTAAGTAATCATTAACTCTGTAATACACCTTAGCATTCAAATTCATTCCTAGTCTAAAGTAACTATTGTAATCTAATGCTTTGTTATTACCCAATTCTCCTATTGGACTTCCTAAAAAACCGAGGTTAACACCTCCACTTAAACCAAATGAAATTTTGTTCTTGTTCTTTTCTTCCTGTTCTTGGGCAAATCCCCCCAAATTAAATAGCGTTAACACCACTATTAAAATTGCTTTTCTTATCATTTTTAAAAAAATTTCGCCAAAAATAGTCCTACTCAACATTCCTTACAAACTTTTGTGGGACTATTCACTAAAGTGGGTCATTTTATTATTTTAATTTTCAATAAATCTCGTCACGTACTACAGCGAAAAACACTTTAAAAAAAATAAATACCGTCTCGTACCACTGCGACAACACTTTTTATGAGTGTATTTGAGACTATCCATTAAATATATTTCATAAAAAAAGCGTTGATTACAATATCAACACTTTTGATTCTTAATTTTTTAAACGATTACTATTTACTAGCAAAAAGTTTTACATCATTTTCTGAAACTGTTTTCTCTCCTAATATTATTAAGCGTTCAACCACATTTCTTAACTCTCTAATATTTCCAGTCCAATCGTATTCTTGTAAAAGCTTTACTGCTTCTTTTGAAAATTCTTTTTTCACCATTCCTTGTTCAGTTGCTATTTTGTTTGAAAAGAAATCTACCAATAGTGGTATATCATCTCTCCTATCATTTAAAGCAGGAACTTTAATTAAAATTACAGCCAAACGATGATATAAATCTTCTCTAAATCGCCCCTCAGCTATCTCTTTCTTTAAATCTTTATTAGTAGCTGCAACAACACGTACATTTACTTTGATATCTTTATCAGAACCTACGCGTTGAATCTTATTTTCTTGCAAAGCTCTTAAAACTTTGGCTTGTGCAGAAAGACTCATGTCTCCTATTTCATCTAAAAAAACCGTTCCTCCATTAGCAGCCTCAAACTTTCCTGCCCTGTCTTTATTTGCTCCAGTAAAACTCCCTTTCACATGACCAAACAGTTCACTTTCTATTAGCTCTGAAGGAATAGCCGCACAGTTTACCTCAATCATAGGTGCTTTTGAGCGATCTGATTTTTCATGCAACCAGTGCGCTACTAATTCTTTTCCTGTACCATTGGGACCAGTAATTAACACACGAGCTTCTGTTGCCGCTACTTTTTCTATGATTTCTTTAATATGAGTAATGGCTTCACTTTCTCCAATCATCTCATAATTCTTACTTACCTTTTTCTTCAAACGCTTGTTTTCTACTACTAACTCCTTTTTATCTAGAGCATTTCTAACAGTATTCAACAAACGGTTTAAGTCTGGCGGTTTTGATATATAATCAAAAGCCCCTAAACGCATAGTATTAACAGCTGTATCTAAATCGCCATGACCAGAAATCATTACCATTGGCACTTCTGGCTTTAGCTTTTTTGCCTTTTCTAACACTTCAACACCATCCATTTTAGGCATTTTTATATCGCAGAGTACTAAATCATAATCGTTATCTTTTATCATTTCAATACCTACTAATCCATCTTCTGCTTCCTCTACTTGATAACTATCATTTTCTTCTGAAATAATTTTTTTTAAAACTCTACGAATAGCTGCTTCGTCTTCTATTATTAATATTTTTGACATATTCTATTTGTTCTATTAGACTTTTAGACAAGAGATATAAAGAAAATGGATTACTTTAATGATTTTTTAAAACCTGAAATCATTTTTTGTAATTCTTCTACTCTTTCTTCTAAATCTATCATCTCATTATTATTAATATAATTTTTTTATAATTGGCTAATATTATTTGTGTTTGTAACTCAAAAAGTAAGCCAAATAGTGTTTCAAAACATCTTTTAAAACTCTTTATTCTTTTAACCTTGTTTTTTCTCAAGAAAACAATCTATCATTTTATAATATGAACATCTCTTTGCGGAAATGGAATAGAAATATTATGCTCTCTAAACAGTTGATCTATTTTAAATCGAATTTCACTCTGAGGAATCACCGCTTTAAAGCTATCGTTCAGTGTAAATATTAACTTAAAATCTAAAGAACTATCTCCAAAATTTTCAAAAAGCACCAATGGTTCTGGGTTCTTTAATACCTGAGGATGTTCCGCGGCGGCTCTTAGCAATAACTTTTTTACTAATTGAACATCACTTCCATATGCTACTCCTACAGACACACTTTCTCTAGTATCCGTCCCATTTTGAGTCCAATTATATAAACTACTTGTTAAGTATTTATGGTTTGGAATTACCAAAACTTTATTATCAATAGTCACAGCACGAGTAGTTCTTAATTTAATATCCTCTACTCGTCCAACTTTACCATCTAACTCTATAATATCACCTACATGTACACTTTGATCTATGATAATAAATATACCTGATATAATATCTTGAAAAAAGGTTTGTAATGCTAAACCAACACCTATTAAAAGTGCTGCGGATGCCGCAAATATTGCCGTAACATTTACACCCGACGAATTTAGTGTAACTAAGAAAATAACAATATACACAAACCAACTTGCGAAAGAAAATATAGTATCAAACTTGTTTTTATCTTCTTTTTGTAATCTTTTTACAATTAACCTTTTAAAAGTCTTTAGTAACACTGAAGCAAGTATTAATACTACAATTAAAACTAATATAGCTTTTACACTAATACTAATTTCTTTACTAAACTTAAAAGAATAATTTAAAAACTCATTCAACTCTTTCATAAGATTGTGTGGTTTACTTATTGTGTGGACTAAAATTATAGAAATATTTCTAATTCTTAGAAAAAGAAAGCAGTTATATTAAAACAACTGCTTTCTTTCATTATTTATCCGCTATAACGAATCCATTTCCATAAATCTTTATAGGTTGGTTTTTTACCATACGATAGAATACCTACTCTGTATATCTTAGCTGCTAACCACACAATGGCTAAAAAAGTTAGTATTAATGTGAGCATTGATAAAATAATTTCCCACCAAGCTACACCAAATGGTACTCGCATTAACATAACAATAGGCGATGTAAAAGGTATATAAGAAAATATAGTAGCAATAGGTCCGTTGGGATTTTCTATTACTGTAGCAAACCCTACATATACCCCTAAAATTAAAGGCAACATAATTGGCATCATAAATTGCTGCGTATCAGTCTCATTATCTACCGCTGCACCTACAGCTGCAAACAACGAACTATACAACATATACCCTCCTAAGAAATAGAAAATAAACAAACAGAAAAGCTTTAATAATGGTAACCTAAAAAATTCTTGCAGTATCATTTCTCCTTTTCCTGTTGCTGCATTTTGAATAGCCTCCATTTGTTCTGGAGAAACTTTAGCTGTTTGCATTTCCATCATACTTACTCCAAACATAGCAGATGCAACAATACTAAACACTAGGAATAAAATCCCCCAAATGATGAACTGTAATAATCCAGCAGATGCGTTTCCTATAATTTTTCCCATCATTAGTTGGAAAGGCTTTACAGAAGAAACAATCACCTCTATAATTCTACTTGTTTTTTCTTCTATAACACTTCGCATTACTGAAGTTCCATAAATTAATACAAACATCATTAATAAATACCCAGCTATAGCTCCTACTCCTATCTTTAATCCATTCTTTAACTTAGATGATTTTTCTCCTGAGAAGTCATACATTTTAATATCCGAAGAAATTCGAGAAGCCTTTATTTTAGCCAAATCAATCCCAAAAGCAGTAAGCTTTTCATTTCTAATCTTCCTATCTATTTTACCTTCAAGATTTGCTATTACCGTCATACTCGGTGTTTCTTTAGAATAAAATTCAATAGATTTAGCTAAAACCTCTAAACTATCTTGTTTTGGTATGTATAAAACACCATAAAAATCACCATCTTTCACCTTTTCTTTAGAGGCATCAATTCCTAATTGGGTAAAATTCTGATATTTTACTGTTTTGGTATCCTTAAAAACATCTTTCGTAAAAACTCCAGAATTATCTACAAAAGCTATATTTTTAACTTTTTCATCATTCTTTTTCATTAAAAAGAACACTAAAAACCCCATTCCTATCATAATTAACGGACTTAAGAAAGTCATAATGATGAATGATTTGTTTCTAACTTTTGCAATAAACTCTCGTTTAACTATTAGTGGTAACTTTTTCATTGGATTAACTATTTTTATTGATTGCTTGAATAAAAATATCATTCGCACTTGGAACCAACTCTACAAAATGATATACTTCTCCTTTACTAGATAAAAACGATAACAACTCATTAGTTGACATTCCTTTTTCTAGCTTAACATTTAAATTCAGCCCTTTATGTAACGTAGCAAAATCGGCATCTGAAACAGTAAATTTTTCTTGCAACCCCCCTTTAACTTCTTTTGGGTTTGCAGTATTTAATCCCACTTGAAAAGTATTGGTTCTAAATTCTCTTTTTACATCTTCTAATTTACCATCTAAAATTTTATTTGATTTATGAATTAAAGCAATATAATCACACATTTCTTCTACACTTTCCATTCTGTGTGTTGAAAAAATAATGGTTGCTCCTTCATCTCTAAGTTGTAAAATTTCTTTAGCAATTAATTGTGCATTAATAGGGTCAAATCCAGAAAACGGCTCGTCAAAAATTAATAATTTAGGTTGATGCAAAACAGTAACTATAAACTGAACTTTTTGAGCCATTCCTTTTGATAATTCTTCTATTTTCTTTCCCCACCAAGCTCCAATTTCAAACTTATCAAACCAATATTTCAATCGTTTCTTTGCTTCTGATTTTGACAACCCTTTCAGTTGTGCTAAATACAATGCTTGTTCTCCTACTTTCATACTTTTATACAAACCTCTTTCTTCTGGTAAGTATCCGATATGTTCAACATGATGTGGTGCTAAAGCTTCTCCATCTAAATAGATAGTCCCACTATCTGGCATTGTTATTTGATTAATAATTCTAATAAGCGATGTTTTTCCTGCTCCATTAGGTCCTAAAAGCCCAAAAACGCTTCCTTTTGGGATATGGATAGAAACATTGTTTAATGCAGTATAATCTCCATAGCGTTTTACCACATTATTAACCTCTAATAAGTTTTTCATTAATTGTAAAATTGATTGATTACTTTTCTTATTCTTTACCTTCTGCACAACAAACTTAGGTAATTTTATACTTAGTTAGTAAACTAAATTTATGAATTGTTACAATTACCAACACCTAAATTCTAAAATTAAAAGCCGTTTATAAAGTTTCCTTTACAAACGGCTTTTATACCTTAAAATATAGAACAAAAGTTATTCTTTTATAAATTGTTTTACTCCTACTTCCTTGCCTGCATAAATTTTTAAAGAATAAACACCTGGTTTTAAATCTGAAACTTCAATAGGCTCTTTTACTTCTTTTACTTTTCTTAAAGTTCGTCCAGAAACATCTAAAATTTCAAGACTAGAAATCGCCACTTTCTCTGACTTAACATGTAACTTATTTATTACTGGATTAGGATATACACTTACTGTTTTTAATAAACTTATTGGCTGTGGTGCCATAGGTACAAAAGCACAAAAAGTTCCATAATTGGTTTGTGTATCTTTATTCAACCAGTTTAATGAACTGTAGGTTGGGTTATCAACTTGTACGCATGTCAAATCTGGATTATTAATAATTGTGAAAAAATTACTGATAATGTTAGTATTACTTCCACTTTTAAGATTTAAGTTTTTTAATTTATTATTAGAACCATTGAAAGTTTTTAACATTGTATTATTTGATAGATTTAAATTTACAATTTGATTATATGAACAAATAAATGACTGTAAATTCACATTATTACTCACATTTAAACTAGTTAATTGATTCCAGTTACAATTTAATGCACTTAAATTTGCATTATTTGTTACATCTAAAGAAGTTAATTGATTCCCATAACAATTAAAAACTGATAATAGCAAGTTATTAGTTACATCAATACTAGTTAATTGATTGCTATTACAGCTAAAAATAACCAATTTTATATTTTGAGTAACGTCTAAAGAAGTAAGTTGATTTCCATCACTTTTTAAAATCCATAAATCTGGATTGCTACTTAAGTTTACGCTTGTTAGTTGATTATTTCTAAAATCTAACTGTGTTAACTTTACAAATGCTTCAATTCCCGTTAAGTCTGAAATATTTTTGTTAGCACAATTTATAGCTCCTGTGTAAGCCGCAGCTTCACTACATTCTATCTCAGAGTTTCCATTAGTATTTATACTACTATTGTTAACCAAGTACGATTTAAAATTTACGTCTGGTATAGCTACAACACATGGAACAGGATTACAATTAAGGCTATAACTAGTTTGTGTGTCTTTTAAAAACCACGTAGCTAAGCTATATGCAGGATCATCAACTATAATACATGTTAAATTAGGATTCACTACTACATTGAAATCACTATTCCCCATATTCAAATTATTAGTGTTTTTAATATTTAAATACGTCAATTGATTATCTATAGCATTAAATTTAGCTAAATTAGTGTTAGAACTCAGATCTAAACTAGTTAATTGGTTATTTCTACAATACAACCAAAGTAAGTCTGGATTATTATTAGTATCTAATACTGCAATTTGATTATACTCACAAAACAGGTATTGTAATTTAGAATTATTGGACACATCAATACTTGTCATGTTGTTTTTACTACAGGACAACCAAGTTAAATCAGGATTATTGGTAGTATCTAAACCAGTTATTTGATTATTATTACAATACAGCTTTGTTAATTTAGCGTTGTTAGATGTATTTACTGTTGCAACTCCATTCTCTTCACAATACAGTTCTCTTAAATTAATATTATTGGTAACATCTATTGAGCTCAACTGATTGTTTCCACAAGACAATGTTTCTAACATTAAATTACTTGAAAGGTTTAAATTAGTTATTTGATTATTTCTACATCCTAAAAACTTTAAAGCTGTACTACCAGAAGCATCTATAGTTGTTAACTGATTATTATCACAAAGCACATCTTTTAAAACTGGATTATTTGATATGTTTAACATTGTTAAGTTATTATTGTAACAACCTAAACTTCTAAGCTTCGTATTACTTGACACATCTAAACTTACAATACTATTACTATAACATTGTAATCCTTTTATATTAACAAAAGCTTCAACCCCTGTCATATCAACAATTCCACTATTAGGACAATTAATATTTCCAGAATATGCTATTGCTTCTGAACATTGAATTTCAGTATCACCATTTGTATTAATTGTATTATTATTTAATAAGTAGCTTTTGAAATTTGCATCGGGTATTGCTACAACACATGTAGTTTGATTTCCACAATTTAAACTATAATTAGTGTGTGAATCTTTATGAATCCAATTGCTGGTACTATATGTTGGATTATCTACATCTACACAATTTAAATTAGGATTATTTGCAATGGTAAATAACGAATTATCTATATTGGTATTTGCTCCATTTTTCAGATTTAAACTTGTTAGTTGATTTTTAAACAATCGTACTACCCTTAAAGCTGTATTTACTGAAAGATCTAAACTAGTTAATTGGTTATTGAAACAACTTAAATGTTCTAACATTAAATTATTAGAAAGGTTTAAATTTGAAAACTGATTATTATCTGCCTGAAATCTTACTAAACGTGTATTATTAGAAAGGTTAATAGTCTGTAACTGATTATCAATAAAGCTCAACACTGTCAAATCTGGATTGCTTGAAACATCTAGGCTTGTCAGTTGATTCTTATCAATTAGCAACTGCCTTAATTTAGAATTACTAGTTACATTTATAGTATTTATACTATTATCAGGACATACAAAATTCATCAAATTTGTATTTTGACTAACATCAATCGTGTTTAATTGATTGGATGTACACAATAAAGTTACTAAATCGATATTCTGAGTAACATCTAAATTTGTTAATTGATTTCTTTCACATGACAACATACTTAACTTACTATTTTGAGTAACATTCAATGTTGTTAATTGATTATCATTGCAAAACAAACTCTTTAAATTTATAAAAGCCTCAATTCCTATTAAACTACCAATACTTCTATTTGAACAATTAATAGTACCTGTAAAAGCATTCGCTTCACTTACTTGAATTTCTGTATCTCCATTCGTATTAATACTTAAATCTGATAATAAATAGTTCTTAAAATTAGTATCGGGTATTAATACATTTTGTGAAAATGCATTTATTACTATACTTAGTATAGCTAAAATGGTTAGACATCTTTTTCTCATGATTGTAAATTTTTGATTATATTTAGTACAAAAATGATACACGCAAAAGGTTTTTTACCCAAAAACTTTCCCTAACCAACATTTTACTTTCCCTATAACTTGACAGATAAAAAAATACTATGCACGCATAATTTTTCATCAATTTACTATGCATGCATAATATTTTTTTATATATTTGACCCTGTATGGATAAAAACAAGTCAATAGATCATCAGTTACGAGCTACGTGGCAGGCGGTTGCAAAATTGTATAACGAACAAGCCGCAAAACACAATAGTACTATGGCTACCGCTTTTGCTCTACTTAATATTGATTTCGAAAAAGGAACCCCTTCTACAGCTTTAGGACCTTTAATGGGAATGGAACCAACTAGTCTTTCAAGACTTTTAAAAACCATGGAAGACAAAGAGTTTATTTTTAGAGAGAAAAACCCTAATGATGGTAGAAGTGTAATTATTAAACTTACCGACCTTGGTAAAAAAATGCGCGAGGTTTCTAAAGGGCACGTATATCAATTTAATAATAAAGTAAGAGAATTTGTTTCTGAAAAAGAGTTAGATAACTTTTTTAAAGTAACAACAACTATAAACAAACTTATTACAGATAAGTTGATTTATGAAGATAACATTAACAACGAAGCTGTATAAAAACAAATAAACAACAAATGGCAAGAAGAATTAAAAAAGTAGCAATTATAGGTTCTGGAATTATGGGATCAGGTATTGCTTGTCATTTTGCAAATATTGGTGTTGAAGTTTTACTTTTGGACATTGTTCCTAGAGAACTTAACGACAAAGAAAAGGCAAAAGGACTAACTTTAGAAGACAAGGTAGTGCGTAACCGATTGGTAAATGACGCCTTAACTGCTTCTCTAAAATCAAAACCGTCCCCTATCTACAACAAAAAATTTGCAGATAGAATTACAACTGGTAACATTGATGATGATTTACATAAAATTAAAGATGTAGATTGGGTAATGGAAGTTGTAGTTGAGCGCTTAGATATTAAACAAAGTGTTTTTGAAAAAGTAGAGAAGTATCGTACTCCTGGTACTATTATTTCTTCAAACACCTCTGGTATTCCTATTAAGTTTATGAACGAAGGAAGAAGTGAAGATTTCCGCAAACACTTTGCTGTAACGCATTTCTTTAATCCTCCTCGTTATTTAAAATTATTTGAAGTTGTTCCTGGCCCAGATTGTAAACCAGAAATCACAGATTTCTTAATGGATTATGGTTCTAAATTCTTAGGAAAAACTTCTGTACTTGCTAAAGATACTCCTGCCTTTATAGGTAACCGTATTGGTATTTTTGGAATTCAGTCTTTATTCCACCAAGTAAAAGAATTAGGGTTAACTATTGAAGAGGTTGACAAATTAACAGGGCCAGTTATTGGACGTCCTAAATCAGCTACCTTTCGTACAGTAGACGTTGTTGGATTAGATACATTAGTACATGTTGCTAATGGTATTTATGAAAACTGTCCTGATGACGAAGCTCACGAGTTATTTAAACTTCCTGACTTCATCGAAAAAATGATGGAGAACAAGTGGTTAGGTAGTAAAACTAAACAAGGTTTTTATAAAAAATCTGTAAATGCTGAAGGTAAAAAAGAAATATTGTCGTTGGATTTAGATACGATGGAATATCGTTCTAAAAAGCGTGCAAAATTTGCTACTTTAGAGTTAACAAAAACTATAGATAAACCAATTGATCGTTTTAAAGTATTAGTTGGAGGTAAAGATAAAGCAGGAGAATTTTACCGTAAGAACTTTGCAGCAATGTTTGCTTATGTTCAAAATAGAATCCCAGAAATTTCAGACGAATTATATAGAATAGATGATGCTATGAAAGCTGGTTTCGGTTGGGAAAATGGTCCTTTCGAAATTTGGGATGCTGTAGGTGTCGAAAAAGGTATCGAATTAATGAAAGCTGAAGGTAAAGAGCCTGCTGCTTGGGTTACCGAAATGGTAACTAAAGGAGAAACTTCTTTCTATACAGTTAAAGATGGTGCTACTTATTACTATGATGTAACCGCTAAAGCACAAGTTAAAAAACCAGGACAAGATTCCTTTATAATTTTAGATAACATTCGTAAAACTACTGAGGTATTTAAAAACTCAGGAGTAGTAATTGAAGATTTAGGTGACGGAATCTTAAACTGTGAATTCCAATCTAAAATGAATACCATTGGAGGTGACGTTTTAGCTGGATTAAATAAAGCTGTTGATTTAGCTGAAAAAGATTTCCAAGGTTTGGTTATCGGAAACCAAGGTGCAAACTTCTCAGTAGGAGCTAACATTGGAATGATTTTCATGATGGCTGTTGAACAAGAATATGATGAATTAAACATGGCTATCAAGTATTTCCAAGATACAATGATGCGTATGCGTTATTCAGCTATTCCTACGGTTGCTGCTCCTCATGGAATGACTTTAGGAGGTGGTTGTGAGTTATCATTACACGCAGATAAAGTTGTTGCTGCTGCCGAAACTTATATTGGTTTAGTAGAATTCGGAGTTGGAGTAATTCCTGGTGGTGGTGGATCTAAAGAAATGGCTTTAAGAGCGCAAGATTTATTCCATACTGGTGACGTTCAATTAAACGTTTTACAAGAGCACTTCTTAACTATTGGTATGGCTAAAGTAGCTACTTCTGCACATGAAGCATTCGACTTAAATTTACTTCAAAAAGGAAAAGATGTGGTGGTTGTAAACAAAGATCGCCAAATTGCAGAAGCTAAGAAACATGCTTTATTATTAGCTGAGGCAGGATATACTCAACCTGTAAAACGTAAAGATGTTTTAGCATTAGGAAAACAAGCATTAGGTATGTTCTTAGTAGGAACAGATTCTATGAATGCTTCTAAATACATTTCTGAACACGATCAGAAAATTGCAAACAAACTAGCTTATGTTATGGCTGGTGGAGATTTATCAGAACCAACAAAAGTTACTGAACAGTATTTATTAGACCTAGAGCGTGAAGCTTTCTTAAGTTTAACTACAGAAAGAAAAACCTTAGAGCGTATTCAGCACATGTTAAAAACTGGGAAACCACTTCGCAACTAAAGTTACGAATAGTATTGAGATATTAGTATTAAGTAGTTAGAAATGCATAAAGTAGAAAATTTAAAAATATGGCAAAAATCAATAGAATTGACCAAAGCTGTATATCTACTTGTTTCAAAATTACCCTCAGATGAAAAGTTTGGACTAACCTCTCAAATAAAAAGAAGTGCTATTTCAATTCCTTCAAATATAGCTGAAGGAGCTGGTAGAAATTCTCAAAATGAATTTAAGCACTTTTTAAGTATTGCTAATGGTTCAACATATGAACTTCAAACGCAATTGTTATTAGTTATAGAATTAAATTTAATTAATAAAGACAAAGTACAATCTATTGTTGAGTTGTGTATTGAAATACAAAAAATGAATTATGCTTTTCAGCAAAAACTATAAAAGCTCAATACTAAAACCTCAATACTCAATACTAAAATAAAAATGAAAACAGCATATATAGTAAAAGGATATAGAACCGCCGTAGGTAAATCAAAAAAAGGTGTGTTCAGATTTAAAAGAGCCGACGAATTAGCTGCTGAGACCATCAAATACATGATGGAAAAGTTGCCTGAATTCGATGTTAAGCGTATTGACGACGTTATTGTTGGTAACGCTATGCCAGAAGGTTCTCAAGGATTAAACATGGCTAGAATTATTTCGTTAATCGGATTAGATTCTGTGGATGTTCCTGGAGTAACTGTTAACCGTTTTTGTTCATCTGGACTAGAAACTATTGGAATGGCTGTTGCTAAAATACAATCAGGAATGGCTGATTGTATTATAGCAGGTGGTACTGAAAGTATGAGTTCTGTACCTATGACTGGATTTAAACCAGAATTAAATTACGATATCGTAAATGCAGGTCACGAAGATTATTATTGGGGAATGGGTAATACAGCTGAAGCCGTTGCTCAACAATATAATATTTCTCGTGAAGATCAAGATAAATTTGCTTACGAATCTCACATGAAAGCATTAAAGGCTCTAAGTGAAGATCGTTTTCAAGATCAAATAGTTCCTATCAATGTAGAAGAAACCTATATTGGAGAAAATGGTAAACGTGCTACAAGAAATTATACAGTTACCAAAGATGAAGGACCTCGTAAAGGTACTAGTGTTGAAGCTTTAGCTAGGTTACGTCCTGTTTTTGCTGCTAATGGTTCTGTTACCGCTGGTAACTCATCTCAAACAAGTGATGGTGCCGCCTTTGTAATGGTAATGAGTGAAGAAATGGTAAAAGAATTAGGTATTGAGCCAGAAGCTCGTTTGGTAAGCTATGCTGCTGCTGGAGTTCCTCCTCGTATTATGGGAATTGGCCCTGTAGCTGCCATCCCTAAAGCTTTAAAACAAGCTGGTTTACAGCAAAATGATATTGATTTAATTGAATTAAATGAAGCTTTCGCTTCACAATCATTGGCTGTTGTTCGTGAGTTAGGGTTAAATCCTGACATCATTAATGTAAATGGTGGTGCAATTGCTCTTGGACATCCGTTAGGATGTACTGGTGGTAAGTTATCTGTACAATTATTTGATGAAATGCGTAAGCGTAACATGAAAAATAAATATGGAATGGTAACTATGTGTGTGGGTACTGGGCAAGGTGCTGCTGGTATTTTCGAGTTCTTAAATTAATAAAAAATTACAAAAAAAATGGAAGAAACAATAAACAAAGATATATTAAGAGGAGGTCAGTTTTTAGTGAAAGAAACTAAATGCGAAGACATATTTACTCCTGAAGATTTTTCTGAAGAGCAAACAATGATGAGAGATGCCGTTAAAGAATTTAACGACCGTGAAATCATCCCTCATAAAACTCGTTTTGAAGCTAAAGATTATGCTTTAACTGAAGAAACTATGCGCAAAGCTGGTGAATTAGGCTTTTTAGGCGTAGCTGTTCCTGAATCTTATGGTGGACTAGGAATGGGGTTTGTTTCTACTATGTTAACTTGTGATTATATTTCTAGTGGAACAGGGTCTTTTAGTACTGCTTTTGGAGCACATACGGGTATTGGAACTATGCCAATTACCTTATATGGTACTGAAGAGCAAAAACAAAAATATGTACCTGCTTTAGCAATGGGTGAGCGTTTTGGTGCTTACTGTTTAACTGAACCAGGTGCTGGATCTGATGCTAACTCTGGTAAAACTACTGCTGAGTTAACTGAAGATGGAAAAAATTATAAAATCAACGGACAAAAAATGTGGATTTCAAATGCAGGTTTTGCTGAGATATTCATTGTTTTTGCTCGTATTGAAGATGATAAAAATATTACCGGATTTATTTTAGAATATGATAAAGACAATCCAAATGGAGTTACTTTAGGTGAAGAAGAGCATAAATTAGGTATTCGTGCTTCTTCTACACGTCAGGTATTCTTTAATGATACTTTAGTTCCTGTAGAAAACATGTTATCTGTTCGTGGTGGTGGTTTTAAAATTGCAATGAACGCTTTAAATGTTGGTCGTATTAAATTAGCTGCTGCTTGTTTAGACTCACAAAGAAGAATTGTAAGTGAAGCTGTAAACTATGCTAACGAGCGTAAACAATTTAAAACTTCTATATCTGAATTTGGAGCTATTAAAATGAAATTAGCAGAAATGGCTACTAATGCTTATGTTGGTGAATCTGCATCATATAGAGCTGCTAAAAATATTGAAGATAGAATTGCAATCCGTGAATCTGAAGGCAACACACATCAAGAAGCTGAATTAAAAGGTGTTGAAGAGTATGCTATTGAATGTTCTATCTTAAAAGTAGCTGTTTCTGAAGATGTACAGAATTGTGCAGATGAAGGTATCCAAATTTTTGGTGGAATGGGATTCTCTGAAGAAACTCCTATGGAAGCTGCTTGGAGAGATGCTCGTATTGCACGTATATATGAAGGTACTAATGAAATTAATCGTTTACTTTCTGTAGGAATGTTAGTTAAAAAGGCCATGAAAGGTCATGTAGACTTATTAAATCCTGCAATGAAAGTTGCTGATGAATTAATGGGAATTCCTTCTTTTGACACTCCTGACTATTCAGTATTATTTTCTGAAGAAAAAGAAATTATTGGAAAATTAAAGAAAGTGTTCTTAATGGTAGCTGGTGCTGCAATCCAAAAGTTTGGACCAGATTTAGAACAACACCAACAGTTATTAACTGCTGCTTCTAATATTTTAATTGAAATATACATGGCTGAATCTGGAATTTTAAGAACAGAGAAAAACGCTAAGCGTTTTGGTGAAGAGGCTCAAAAAGAACAGATTGCTATGGCAAAATTATATTTATATAATGCTGTAGAAATTATTACAAAAAATGCAAGAGAAGGTATTATTTCTTTTGCTGAAGGTGATGAGCAACGTATGATGTTAATGGGATTAAAGCGTTTTACAAAGTATGCTAACTATCCAAATGTTGTTGAACTACGTAATACTATTGCTGAAAAATTAAAAGCAGAAAATAAATACTGCTTCTAAAAATATTGTTCGTAAGAACATAAAAATTTCTTCAACTTTTATAGGTTTTAGAATTTAGTTGTTTGTTTAAAAGATCGTTGAATTAGTTTTTAGCGGTCTTTTTTCTTTTACACTGATAAGTAGTTTGTATCTTGCTCTCAATATAAATTAAGTAAGCATATCATAATGTCTGATATTGGTACCGTAGGACTTCTAATTATAATAAGTAATGTCATTTTTTCATACAAAGGTTTTGAGGACTGGCAATTTATTGATAAATATAAATTTAGAGTAAAAGATATTTTAATCCGTAAAGATTACAAAAGAATAATTAGCTCTGGTTTCTTACATGTAAACTGGACACACTTACTTTTTAACATGTTTAGTTTTTATTCTTTCGCGAGAATTCTTGAACAACAATTAGGTTCTTTAATTTTTTCACTTATTTATTTTGTTAGCTTAATTGCAGGTAACTTACTTGCCTTATTTATTCATAGAAATCATTCTAACTACAGTGCTGTTGGTGCTTCGGGAGCTGTAAGCGGAATTATTTTTGCAGCTATTGCTCTTTTTCCTGATATACGTCTTGGTATTTTATTTTTACCTATTGGAATTCCTAGCTGGTTATTTGGTTTATTATATATAAGTTACACACTATATGGTATTAAATCTCAAAATGATAATATTGGGCATGAAGCGCATTTAGGTGGGGCAATTTTGGGAATGATAACTGCTATCATTTTATATCCAAGTTCATTATCTATTAATTATGTTCCTATTTTACTAACCTTGATCCCTACGTTAATTTTTGTCTTTTTTATTATTTATAAACCTGATTTTTTACTTTTAAAGAAGCCTTTTTTAACAAAACAAAAAGGTTACGAGACCATAGATGACAAATACAACACTCAAAAAGTAATGGATCAAAAAGAATTTGATGTATTATTAGAGAAAATAAATAAAAAAGGAATAGACAATTTAACGGCTAAAGAAAAACAAAAACTTGATGAGTATTCTAGAAATTATAGAAAATGATTTTTTATAGATTATAACTTGTTGTATCTTTAAAAGAAGTCATTACAAAAGAACTTTGAATAGTTGAAATTCCTTCTACAACAGATAGTTTATCATTTATAAATTCTTGAAATTTGTTCATATCATTCACAGCTACTTTTAGTAAAAAATCAAAGTTTCCTGAAACATTATGGCATTCCATTACCTCATCAAATGTTAAAATACTTTCTTTAAAACTATCCAATAAACTTCTTTGATGTTTATACAATGTTATTTGACAAAAAGCTATTATTTGTTTCCCTATTAAGTCTCTATCTAAAAGTGTTACATAACTTTTAATCACTCCTTTTTGCTCTAATTTTTTTATCCTCTCATAAGTTGGTGTAACTGTTAAACCTACTTTAGTTGCTATTTCTTTAGTATTTTGTTTAGCATTTCGCTGTAATTCGCCCAAAATTTTTTTATCTATCAAATCCATAAAAGATATTATTTCTAAACCACTATTAAAAAAACTCTTAAACAACAATATTTCACTATAAATTAAACAAAAATAGTTTTATTTTCTTAATTAAATATAATACAAGTTTATTTTTCTGTAATTATTTAGTTTTGAAGTATTAATTATATTAAACTGAAATAGATTATGGGGGTAAATTTATTATTAGATAACAAATTAGAAGCATTACTAGCAAAAATTAAAGATGCAAGGGATTCATTCTTAGGATATCCTGTTTCAAAAGACTTTGATTATTCTGAATTATATGAGTTTTTAAAATATCCTGTTAACAATCTAGGAGATCCATACGAAAATAGTACCTATAAAGTACAAACACATGAATTAGAACGAGAAGTAGTGGATTTCTTTGCCAAACTTTTTAGAGCAAATCCAAATGATTATTGGGGATATGTTACTAATGGTGGTTCAGAGAGTAATTTATATGGCTTATACATTGCGCGAGAAATGTACCCTAAAGCAATGGTATACTATTCAGAATCTACTCACTATAGTGTAAAAAAGAATATTCATTTATTAAACATTCCTAGTATTGTCATCAGATCACAAGAAAACGGGGAAATAGATTACAATGACTTGGAAGAAACCTTAAAATTCAATAGACATAAGCCTGCTATTATTTTAACTACATATGGCACTACTATGAAAGAAGCTAAAGATGATGTTTCTAAAGTAAAAGGAATTTTAAAGAAGTTAGCTATTCAAGATCATTATATACATTGTGATGGTGCTTTATCAGGTTCATTTGGAGCATTTGTAGAGCCTAAAATCCCTTTTGACTTTATGGATGGAGCTGATAGTATTTCTATAAGTGGACATAAATTTATTGGTTCTCCAATTCCTGCTGGTGTTATTGTTACAAAACGTTCTTTGAGAGATCGTGTTTCAAAAGGTATTTCATACATTGGTTCTTTAGACACTACCATTACTGGTTCTAGAAATGGACATAGCCCATTATTTTTATGGTATGCTATTCAAAAAATGGGTATAGAAGGATTAAAGGTAAGATATAATCGTAGTTTAGAAACAGCAAAGTATTGTAGACAAGAGCTATTAAAAATTGGAATAAATGCATGGTCTAATCCTGGTGCAATTACTGTTGTTTTTCCTAAAATGCCAGATTCTATTAAAAACAAATGGCAATTAGCTACTGAGGAAGATATAACTCACATTATATGTATGCCTAATGTTACCAAAGAACAAATTGATGAATTTATTAATGATGTTTCTTTACATCTAAAAACAACTAAAGAAGAAGCCACTTATATATAAACTAAAAAAGGAGATTACATGTGTAATCTCCTTTTATTATATTTAGTAAGTTACTATCCTATTCTAATGCTCCTAAATAACGTTCTGCATCTAAAGCTGCCATACAACCGGTACCAGCAGCTGTAACTGCCTGACGATACTCTTTATCTTGTACATCACCTGCAGCAAATACTCCTGGGATATTCGTTTTAGTAGATTTTCCTTTCGTTATTAAATACCCAGTATCATCCATATCTAAAACTCCTTTAAACAACTGTGTATTTGGTGTATGCCCTATTGCTATAAATACACCAGTTACAGGAATATCAACTTTATCTTGAGTCTGATTATTAACAGCTCTTACTCCTTCAACTACATTGTCACCTAAAACCTCATCAATTTCAGTATTGAATAATACTTCTATATTTTCAGTTTTATTTACTCGGTGTTGCATTGCTTTAGAAGCTCTCATGTAATCTTTACGAACTAGCATTGTAACTTTTTTACAAATATTAGCTAAATACGTAGCTTCTTCTGCTGCAGTATCTCCTGCTCCAACAACCACTACATCTTGTCCTTTGTAAAAGAATCCATCACAAGTAGCACATGCAGAAACTCCACCACCTATTAAACGTTGCTCACTTTCTAATCCTAAGTACTTAGCAGTAGCTCCAGTTGAAATAATAACCGTTTCAGCTTCTAACTCTGTAGTTTCATCTACCACAACTTTATGAACTCCTCCTTCTTGGTCAGAAAAATCAACTTTAGTGACCATTCCAAAACGAACATCTGTTCCAAATCTTTCTGCTTGATTCTTTAAATCTTCCATCATTGCAGTTCCGTCTGTTCCATTTGGGTAGCCTGGAAAATTATCTACTTCTGTAGTAGTAGTTAACTGTCCTCCCATCTGCATTCCTGTGTACATAACAGGTTTCATATCTGCTCTTGCTGCATAAATTGCTGCTGTATATCCAGCTGGTCCAGAACCAATGATTAAACATTTTATTTTTTCTGCCATATCTCTTAAAAAATTTGTATTTACAAATGTAATTGTTTTTTATCTTTTTTGCTCTTTGCTTTATATATTTTGATTATGTGTAAATAAACTTAAAAAATCATGTTTTTTTATTTCTTATTTATATTTTTTTTATACATTTGCAGTCCCAAATAATCGGGGTGTAGCGTAGCCCGGTCATCGCGCCTGCTTTGGGAGCAGGAGGTCGCAGGTTCGAATCCTGCCACCCCGACAAAACCTTACTAATTCAGTAAGGTTTTTTTATTTTAAATAAAGAAATATTAATTTAAATTACAACAAAAAAGAAAGCCAGCAACTCAATTACTGGCTTTATAAACTCAAAAAATAGGTTCCCCTTAATTCACCTTATTCATGTAGTAGTTTACTCTTAATAAAATACGTTATAAACGTACTTTTAATTCTATTTCAGTTGCAAATCTACCAAGTCTTCCCTATATTAAAGGTTAAAGCTTGTAAACATTTGTAAAGTTTTGTAAACATTGTCGTTTCCACAGTATATTTAAATAATTTTACACCATGGGGATAAATAGATCTATTATACTAATTATAGTATCGCTAGTAATTTCTATAATTGTTGCAATTATTTATCAAGTTTTATTTGTAATTAGTTTTTATGAAAACGCACGAATGAATCTTGATGATGAGTACACCCATATTCTTAACAACGTTATCCAAGAATATTCCTTAGCAACCAGAAAACACGAATTATCCTTCTCTTTATTGAAAGCTTATAATTTTGAATCTGACGAAAAGACTTTTAAAGAGGAAGCTTTATTTTTTAAACAAAATTCTCCCAATAACTTTAAACTTACCCATAGGGATTTGGATACCATATATGGCAGATTAAAAAAAGAGGTGGCTAGCCATGACCTTAATACTTCTTACGAAATAGATTATCATTGGGTATATAGATCTCAAAAATACGACTCCATTTATCAGCAGTCTGATATTCTTTTAATTTACGATTGTGGAATATTTAGTTTTAAGCTAAAAGAAAAGAAAAAATATATTTTTTCAGAGATTAAATACATTGTTTTTTCTTCAATTATAATTATTATAACTATTATCGTTTGTGTATTCTTATTGGTTAAAAAATATTTTACTGAAAAAAAGTTAAATAGTTTTAAAAACAAATTCATTAATAATTTAACACATGAATTGCAAACACCAATTACCATAGCCGGATTAGCTTTAGAGAAACTTGATATAGAATTAAACACTAACCCTAAGCTTCATAAATATGCCTCCATTGCTAAAAAAGAAAACGATAAAATAGGAACACTTTCTAAAAGGATTTTAAAACTGGCTAAACTTACCTCTACAGATTTTCAAAGTGATGTTGTTGATATTGAAAAAGCAATTAGCGAAATAGTTAGCAGATATGACCTCGTTTTAAAAGTAAATGATATTATCAAGGTGGACTACAACCACCAAGGCATAAACATAATCACTGATAGTGAACAGTTTACTGACTTAATAGACAACCTAATTAGCAATGCTGTTAAGTACTCTAAATCTCCAAGGGAAATAACAATTAAAACGTTTTTAAAAAACAAAAAGCTTATTATTACTATTGAAGATAATGGAATAGGTATTCCTAAAGAGTTTAGTAATAAAATATTTTCTCCATTTTTCACCGTATCCTACAATGATACTCATGAAATTAAAAGCCACGGTTTGGGGCTAAGCTACGTTGCTGAGATAATTAAAAGAATGAATGGGTCAATCTCCTTTACGAGCAAGGCCAATAAAGGAACAAAATTTAATATTGAAATACCTTATGAAAACTAAACTCCTTTTAGTAGAAGATGAATTAACACTATCTAACCTTCTTTCAGAATTTTTGGAAGCTGAAGGGTATGATGTAATCTGTGCTTTTGATGGTGAAGAAGGCCTTAAGCTTCTATTAAAACACTCTCCGGAAATTTGCATTTTTGATGTTATGATGCCAAAAATAAGTGGGTTTACTCTTTTAGAAACCATGAGAAACAAACAAATAGAAACTCCTGTTTTATTCTTAACTGCTAGAGCTCTTAAAGAAGACATCATCAAAGGACTAGCTCTTGGCGCTGATGATTATCTTACTAAACCTTTTAATTTTCAAGAGTTAAATCTTAGGCTTAAAAACATTTTAAAAAGAAAACAGGTAAAAAATAATCAAGAGGTATACTTAATTGGTCAATTTACTTTTAATCATAGCTCGTTAACTCTTACTTTTAATAATGAAACCCAAACATTAACCGCTATGGAAGCTAATATGCTTCATTTATTATATACTCATAAAAACAAAACAGTAGAAAGAAAGGTAATTTTACAAGATTTATGGGGTAATGAAGACTTTTTTAACTTTAGAAGTATTGATGTTTTTGTTTCTAAATTAAGAAAACATTTAAGTAAAGATGAAAACTTAAAAATAGTTAGTGTGAGAGGTAAAGGATATAGACTAGTTGTATAAAAGCCGAATGAACTTAAAAAGTTCACTCAGCATTTTCAAATAAAGTGGGGAATTGGGTAATTTTCTTATATATAAGCAAGGCTATAATTTATTCTACAATTATTCTTTTTGTAATAGTATTATTATCTGTACTTAACTTTAATAAATACAATCCAGTATTTAAATTTGCTACAGATATTTTACTGTTTTCATTTATTTTAAATTCAGAAACTGATCTACCTAGCAAATCAAACAACTGAACTTGCACTTGTTCTTTTAAAAATTGTCCTCCTAGTTTAATGGTCAAGTTTTCTCTTACTGGATTTGGATATACCACTAAATTCTCTTCCATATCCATAACTTCTGCACTTAATACGGTCATATTATACGAGTTTTTAACTGTACTTAAAAAAGCGGTACTACGTTCTGCTTGGCCAGCAGTAAACATATACATACATGCATCATTAACATAATCCATAAAATTCATAGTTAACGATTTGTTTGAACACATTTGAACGCTTCCAGGGGCTGGACAACCTCCTGAAGATTCATCTATATTTGGCGTATCCGCCACTCCATCATCACTAGAACAATCTCCACTAAAAGTATGAGGCAAATTAAGGTAATGACCAAGCTCATGTGTTAATGTTCTCCCTTTGTTATATGGATTTCCTGGAACAAAACCTGTACATCCTTCACCAGAACCAAAAGCCGCATTGTCAATAACTACAGCATCTCCAATTTTTGGCAAACCTCCTAAAGAAGCATACCCTAAACCTTCTATATCTTTAACAACTACATTTAAATACCCTTTCCATTTTACATCTGTATCTTGTCCTCCTCCAAAATTATAACCAATAGTAACGGCTTTTCCTCCTTCTACTAAATCAGAATCTGTATTACTTGGGTGATTTTTGGTAGCAATTACAAAACGTACGTTTACAGAACCTGTATTGACCCCTGGGTAATGACTCTTAGCACTCTCCCATAAAGATATATCTTGATTAGTTCCGCTAAAATCTTTGTTTAAGATATCTATTTGACTTTGAGACAACGCTTCTAAACAAGCTCTATTTGATTCACTTCCAGCTGGGAAATGTATTGCCACTGGGATAACAACTGACTCTTTACGGAATAGCTTCCCTTCAGTTTTCAAAGATTTTAAATTTTCTTTAAATAAAATTTCTCTTTCAAAATACTTAGCTTTAAATTCTGGGTTTTGCATTCTTTTTTCCATTAATGCATCCACTCCACAACTCCGTTTTTGGGCATTTGCTTTAATTGTAAAGCCTATTAGCAATAATAATAAAGGGACTAATTTTCTCATGATAACTTAATATTTCTGTTTAATTTTCTTCTAATTCAAAAAAATAGACATAATGAATACTTGTTTTCATACAAATTATTGTATAAATAAAACAATAATCATTATTTAACCTCTCTCATTTATGAATTACCACAAATTTAATTAAACACTAACTACCAACAAGTTAACACAAGTTAAGTTTTGTAAAAAACTGTAAAATTTAAGCTATAAATAAAATCAGAATATCAAAAATATTGAAAAGCTACTTCTGAATTACTTTTCAGTATTTCAATTAGAAAAAAGTATCTCCAATTACTATTTCTGACAAACTTTTTTCTTGATCTAATTCAATATTTGCAATTTCTTTATTATTTCTAAAAAAAGGTTTATGAAACTTAATCATAATTTCGTTTCCATTTACAACTATTATTTCAAAGTCATCTTTGTTTTTTAATTTATTCCCTTTCACATATATATTATTTATTTCATTAAATTTTATTTTCTCAATCATGGCTTTATCTAGCTTAATCTCTTTTTCATTAATCATACTAACTTTAATAGTTTTTTTAACATTAAAGTGAATTAACTCCACACTAAAATAACCTATAAATACTACAAATAAAGACATTAAATACATTCCCCAACGCAATATTTTACCAGGAATCTCATTCAACACTTTAGCAGTTTCTTTCGACCTATGTTCTATCATTTTATTATCCTCCAAGTTCTAATTGATTTTTAATGAGTTTATAATATTTCCCTTTATTATTAATAAGCTCTTCATGGTTTCCTACTTCACTTATTTTACCCTCATCCATAACTATAATTTGATCCGCATTTTTTACAGTACTTAGCCTATGCGCCACAATAATTACAGTTTTCCCTTTATAAACTTCTTCTAGGTTTTCTATAATTACTTTTTCATTTTCTGCATCTAATGAATTTGTTGCTTCATCAAAAAACAAATAATCTGGATCTTTATAAACTGCTCTTGCTATGAGCAACCTTTGTTTTTGACCTTGACTTAGTCCAATACCGTATTGACCAATTTTAGTTTCATACTTATGAGGAAGTTTATTAATAAAATCATGAATATTGGCTATTTGACAAGCTTTAATCAATTTGTCATAGTTTATAGCACTAAAAGAATCTTCATTAAGAGCAATATTATTGGCTATACTATCAGAAAAAATAAAACTATCTTGTAATACAGCTCCGCACTTACTTCTCCAATATTTATTATCTATATTCTCTAAACTTGTATCTCCTACACAAATATCTCCAAGTGTTGGTTCGTAGAATTTTAAAAGTAATTTTAACAGCGTTGTTTTACCACTACCGCTAACTCCAACTATTGCTGATATCTTACCTTTAGGAATAATTAAACTCAACTCATTAATTACTGTATTTTCAGTTCTCCCTGTATAAGAAAAGGTTAATTTATTTATTGAAATATCATTATTCAATACAGCTAATGAATGATTAATATTATTTTGTTTTTCTTCTTTTTCATCATGCACCTCTATTAATCTATCAATACTTAGTTTTGCTAATTGACCTTGAAGTATAAAATTGATCAATTGACTTATTGGAGCATTCATTTGACCTATAATAAAAATAATAGCCATCATTGACCCTAAAGTCAACTCTTCTTCTATAGTTAAATACGCTGAAAAAAAAGTTATGAGTATTATTTGTAAATAACTAAAAAAACGTTGACCTCCTTCTTGTACTTGTTTTAACTTTAACTTTTTTAGAGATACATCAAACCTATTTAACTGTATTTTTTCCCATTCCCACCTTTTTTTATCTTCAATATTATTTAATTTTATATCCTGAATCCCTGTAATCAATTCAAATACTTTATTCTGATCTTCCGAATTTAAAGAAAAACTTTTCTGATCTAATATTCTTACCTTTTTTAAGAAATAAAATATCCAGCTCAACTCTATTACAATTCCAACTAGGAAAATCATAAATATTATTTTACTGAAAACAAACAATACAACACTAAAAACGGTTAAACTAAAAATTGAAAATATACTTTTTAATAATGAGTTTGATATAAATCGTTCAACTCTTTCATGATCTCTAATTCTTTGATTTAAGTCCCCAGTTACTTTATATGTAAAAAAGCTAATAGGTAGCTTCATTACTTTTACAAAAAAGTCTGATATAATGAAAATGTTTATTCTACTGCTTACATGAATCAGAATATGAGCCCTCAAAAATTCAATTCCAACACTTAACGCAAATAAAACAACTTGAAAACCTAAAACAAATACTAAAAAACTTACATCTCCATTTTTTACCCCAAAATCAATAATCGATTTTGTTATGAATGGAAAAATAAACTGCAATAAACTTCCTAGAAAAAAACCTAATAGTAATTGTGCTACATGATATTTATAGAATAGAAAATATTTCTTTAAAAAATGAAAAGCGCTAAATGATTTTTTAGAAACTTCTTCTGTTTTAGTTTCTTTAAAAAAATCCTCATTAGGCTCCAATAAAAGAGCAATTCCTTTATTCTTATCTTCTATTTTTTTATTAGACAACCAACCTTTTAAAAATTCTTCTTTAGTATATTTAGTTTTCCCAAATGCCGGATCAGCTACATACACATATTCTTCAGTAACCCTATATACAACTATATAATGACTCTGATTCCAATGCGCCACAAAAGGTAAAGGTGCTTTATTTTTAATTGACTCGAAATCTGTTCTTATAATTAACGGTTTATAATGAAGTTTAGAAGCTAAATCACTTAAAACACCTATAGACATCCCGTTATACGAAAGACCTTCTTTATCTAAGTCACTAAAACTTAACTTCTTCCCATAAAACCTACTAATCATTCTTAAACAAGTAGGGCCACAATCTCTACTTGATACTTGATGAAAAAAAGGAAACTCATTTCTAAACATTAATTAGTCTTTCTAGTTATAAAAATTTATTTTTAATTGATGATAATTCCTTATAGGTAGTTGGATTGATAATTTCCTTATAAGGAGTAATATTCATTTTTTTAAACCCATTTTCTATATAAACGATTCTTTTTTCAATATAATCTTGATTAAAATTTGCTGGTCTGGTACTCCAGAAATTATACAAACCATACCATACATAAACAGCTTGAACTAAATTCCTTATGGTTAATAAATTGTTAGTCCAAGGAGAATAAATATTTCTTCCAAATTCAAGGGATTTTTTTCTACTCGGTTGCCATTCATTAAATACATCTATAATTGTTAAGGTTCCATGAATAGCCTCATGTATCATTGCATCAGCTATTACCTCATCTTCAACTGTATGAGCATTTGTTATTATTACTCTATTTATGTGCGTGGAATCTGTACCAGAAGTAAACATATTTTCATCAATTGTTTTCTTTAACATTAGCACATTTGTATAGGTACAAATGAATTTTTTAAAACAGTCATCTAACTTATCAAAAACCCTTGTTATTTTATCAGACACTAAATCTGCTTCTTCAAAAGAATATAATATTGGTTTTAATTCTTCTGAGCTATAATGATTTTTATCTGTAGAATTTATTAGATTAAAATGACTAAAGAAATCTTGAGGTATTTGAGTATTTGAAACGGTAGGATGCTCAAAAGTAGCAAAAGTCTTATCTTCTGTATCATATGAAATCATAAAAGAACCATCGGCAGACCAAAGACTTTCTCCAAACTTTTCTACATTAAAGGTTTCTGTTTTTTTTGCTCTTTCTGCCTCAAAAAGCCTTAACAAAAAATAACTGATATTTTTATTAATCAAACTATTATCAGATGCAAACAATAAGCTTAATACTTCTGGAGCCTTCTTAATTTTTTTTTGTTCTTCTATAGACAATTCTTTATAAGACTGATTTACATCAGGGTATTTCTCTAACAACTTAACAAGTCTAGTATCTACTAAATCATAAAATTCATTAATTATTAATGAATTAATTTCTTGAGCTTCATTAATCGAAAACAACAAAGCTTTTTCTGCTAATTCTATATTAATATTTTGTTCAGTTAGTAACATAATTATTTTTTATTTATTTATACTCTAATTCTTTGATTCCTGATTCCTTAACAAAGCTTTCGGGTAGTTTAGATATTATCTTATTCTGGATATGTATAATCAGTTTGTATAAATTAGCACAATATACACTTGGGTTATCAAATTGATTTTCAGTTGAAAATCGGTGTGGCAAATTACCTCCACCACAGATATCTTTTACTACACAACCTTGACATTTTTTAGACAGCACTTTATGACTCAAATGGTAAGACCTAGCTAAAGGTGTATTTAAAGCTTCCTCAAAAGATGTATTTTTTACATTTGCATCTCCTTTGGTAAAGCCATCTCCACAAATTTTTAAAACATCTAGAGATTCAATATCACCATTTGTTTCAATCACTAATGCATCTGTAGTTCTAGTTCCAAATTCATCTGCTGCTACATCAACACCAAGAACCATGTAGATAAGGCTTCTAAACATTCCTATATCTAAACGATTACTATTGTCTTCAAACCATAAATCAAATAGTTTAATAAGCCAATCTGCGTATATAGTGTTGCCATAATCCAAACCTAATCCTTCTGGTGGGTTATCATAATTTCCATCAGGTAAAAGGAAATTCATCCATGTAACATCTAACTTCTTTAAAAAGTTATACATTTCTTCAGGTGGAATTTCTATATTGACAACAGATAAAATTCCAAGTGGAATTTTTCCGTAATTTTTAACTACGTTAACCCCTTTTATTATATCATCAAAAGAACCTCTATTAGCATGATCTACTCTAAATTTATCGTTATATACTTTCGGACCATCTATGCTAATTCCTATTCTGATTCCTAATCTATCAAACAATTCACACCATTCATTATTCAACAATACTCCATTGGTTTGAACAGTAAACCTTGCTCTCGTATGTATATCCTTGAAATTAACATCCACTTTTTCAACAAAATATTCAAAAAACTCTTTGCCTGCCAATAGTGGCTCTCCTCCATGAAAAATAAAAGTAAATATTTCACTTTCATGTAACTCACAATGTTCTTTGGCTCTATTGATAAAAGCATCAATAGTTTCTGTTGACATTTTTTTAGGTTGCAATAGATAAGACTTGTCTCCTTTATTGTACACATAACAATAACTGCAATTTAAGTTACATCTACTGGCTATTTTTAAAATAGCATACCTACATTTTAAAGTTGCTTCAATTAATTCCATCTTTTCAAGTTTAATTATATTGGGGTAATTAACAATTACCCCAATATTTTTTTAGATAAATATTATGCTTGACCTGGTTGACCAATCTCAGCATTAGCGCTACTTCTTGACCATGATCTAGACCAGCCAGCATCTCCTGCTTGACCTGCTCCAACTACGTCTAAAGCATCTACTAATTTTTCATTTTCAAATGATGACATTGATTTTGTTAATGCTTCGCGATCCTTTTGTGAAAACTTGATTTTCATAATTTTAAATTGTTTTGTTAATTAATATTTCCCTAGTTAGTTTTACATCATAATAGGCTACTCGGATATCATTTATCGATAAATAATTTTTTATAATCTTTTTTTCTCTGCAGACTTACGCTCTCTTTTTTTCTTCTTTTTATTCTTAGAGTTCCCAAACCTGTATGACAAAGAAAATCTGACATATTGATTTTCTGGGTTTTCTCTAAAAATGTGGTTTTGCATAGCGTACCTAGATTCTAAGGTGTATTTATTAGTATCAAAAACATCAGCTACATATATTGATAAAGTTGCTTTGTTTTGTAGAAATTTCTTCTTTACCCCTATTGATACTTCTCCCATTTCTTTAATATCAAAACCTCCTTGAACTTTTGGTGAAAAATATCTAGTTATAAGTTCTAACGATAAATTATGTTTTTTAGAGATCTGAAACTCATTCCACAAATACGGATCCATATTAAACCTTTGATTTCTTATCAACTGACTACCATCAACATCTATAAACTCATATATTTCATTATATAAATTAAGATCAAAATACACCCTCCAAAAACTAGACATATTAAATGAAGTACTAAATACTAGTCCAAAAGCTACATTACTATTTAAATTCACTGCCTTATATTTAAAAACTCGTGTTTCATTATCCTGAATTGATAATTGAGTAAAAGGACTTTTGGTATAACTAAAATACCCTGTTAAGAAATATTTATTCTTTAAACTATATGTTACATCTACATTGTCAGAAAAAGAGGGTTGCAAAAAAGGGCTTCCTTCTATAGAACTATATGGACTTGTGAAAAATTGAAAAGGATTTAATAATCTAAATTTTGGTCTTTTAATTCTTCTACTATAAGACACTCCTACTGAATTTTTATTTTTCAGACTGTATTGAAAAAAAGCAGAAGGAAATATTTCAAAATAATTATTATTTGTAACTTGATTTAATGTAACTGAATTACCTTTAGTTCTTGTATATTCTCCTCTTACACCTACTTTAACAGAAAGTCTATCAAAATCCTTACTATAAGACAAATAAGTAGCATAAGTATCTTCATTATAAATAAATTGGTTACTTCTTGTACTGTCAAATAATAAATTACCTAGGGGATTTCTATTAAAATAAATTAAATTATTATCTGTCTTTATCGAATTAAATTTAAAACCTGCTTCTATATTGGACGTAGAATCAATTGGCTCTATATAATCTAGCTTTGAAGTATATATTTGAATATTTTGATTATTATCAGATGTAAAAAACTCGTTTTTATCAAAGCTGTTTTCTGACTTATAAAAGTCTGTACTAACCCCTTGATTTCCTTCAGTATCATAATCTATATGATCCAAATTGAAAACTAGTGAACGCCCTTTCTTTTTAAATTTATGGTTAAAGTTTACGTTATAAGAAATGTTTTTAGTTTCTCTATCCGAATTATTATTATTAATAAAGATAGACTCCAAAACATTCTGATTATCAAAAACATCTGTCCTAGTTTTATTAATTGTTTCTCTATCTGGAACAAGATTACCATCTATTTTCACCCCAAATACACTTTTCTCTGACAATTGATAATCTAATGATGTTCTAAAATTATGAGTGACATAGTCTGTATTCCTATCAGAGTTTTCTTTCCAAAAAGAAGATCTTTTTGTTATTGAATTCAAAAAATTAATATCACTATCTTCTTTCACATTACTCTTTCCTTTTCCTAAACTATAATTTGCAGAAATATTAACTTTATTATTTCTATAAATAATATTTGCTCCATTACTTAATTTAGGAAATATCCCTTGTGTATATCTTGAAAAAAACTCTCCATTATATCCTAATGTTTTTTTCTTTTTTAAAGAAATATTTATTATTCCATTTCCTTCTGCATCGTATTTAGCAGGCGGATTTGTAATAACTTCAATTAAATTAATTTCACTAGCAGACATCCCTTCCAACATATTTTTTAATTCATCTAATGAAAGCTGCACAGGACGTTCTTCAATCATAACTAAAACACCAGACTTACCAAAAACTTGCAAAGATCCAGATGACGAAGCTATTACTCCAGGAGTTTTATTTAGCACTTCCCACGCATTACCTTCCGATAAAACAGTGTTCTTTATATTAAATTCAATTCTATCTACTTTTTTAACTATGGTTGCTTTTTTCCCAGTTACAACAACTTCTTCCAGCTTATTCGAATCTTCTTCTAAAAAAACAGTATCAATACTTTGGTTTTTATCTATTATATAGTTTACACTATAATCTTTATATCCCAGAAAACTAATTGTTAATTTATAATTGCCCTCTTTAATTAAAAACTCAAAACTTCCTTTTTCATTTGTTACACCTCCTTTAATAATAGTATTACTCGAATCTGTAAATATTACATTAGCAAATTCAATTGCTTCTCCTAAAGAGTTCTTTACATTTCCTTTTATTTTAACTTGAGATAATACCATATAAGATGTGAAAAAGAGTAAATAAAAAATAAGATTAGTTTGATTCATTTAGAATGCTCTTTTGTTATCTATTCCAAATGTAAAAGATTGAATAACAACCTTAACTACACTAAAGAGTAGTTAAACTATGCTACCTCTAAAACTACACTTTTAGGTAGCCTATCTAGCTCATCAGTTTTTTGTAGTACTGATTCTGATACTATATGTTTATTTTTAGTATAAAAGTCAATTAATCCATCATAGAAGAAACAAACTGGTACCGTTTCTGACCCTAAATAATTCACAGAATCACCAACTACAGTTGCTTTAATACCTAAAATTCTTAAAACTTTTAATAACCTGCTATCGCATTCAGCTAAGGCTACCGCATTTTTATCATTACAAATTGGAGCTATTGCACATACCATTAAAGTTTTAAAAAGATTTATATCATTCCCTCCTTTTTTAATAGCAAATCTACCTATATGCCATATAGGTTTATTTATGGAGTTTTTAATTATTTCTGTAGGACTTATACCAAATATTTTTTCAAATGGTAGTAAATCAAAATAATTCCATTTTAAAACTCTTATAGCTCCTTCAATAACACCTTCTATATTTTTTGATATAAAAGTTTTTGCATTTTTAAAAAAATGTAACTCTTCTTTGTATATAGAATGAATATCAATATTAAGTTGTTCATCAAACTCACCTTTTTGATGATGTTTAAAATTTTCAACTACAACAAATTTTGCAAGATCAAGAATTTCTGTAATGGGTAGTAATTGTAAAGAATTATTGTTTGGTAACATAAATATTTTTTCAGCAAATTATTTATTAAGCCCCTACAAATCATTACACTAAAGTGTAAAAAAACACTCAAAACACTAAATAATTCTTAATTCTTAAACTATCTTATTAAAGTGTATTCAATTTTTTCATACTTTTACTGGAAGTCCCTCAAAATCATCAATGAAAAAAAAAGAAAATATAAATAGTTTTTTTTCTATTAGTAATACTGTAGAAAAGATATCAAAAGACGAATTAAGCCAAACTAACAACTACTTAGCTTCTATAAAAGCTTTTGTAAGAACAACATACAAAAGCATATATATTATTGATTATCAAAAAAAAGGCTTTGAATATGTTTCAGACAATCCTCTTTTTTTGTGTGGACATACTCCTAAAGATGTTGAAGAAATGGGCTATGCTTTTTACTTTAAATATGTCCCTGCAAAAGATTTAGATTTACTTTTAAAAATAAATACCGTAGGTTTTGATTTTTACGATACACTTCCTCTTGAAGAAAGGTTATCCTATACCATATCTTATGACTTTCATTTAAAGACTTCAGAAGGAAAACTAATACTTGTAAACCAAAAACTAACTCCTTTATTTTTAACTAAAAATGGTAAAATTTGGAAAGCTATTTGCACAATATCTCTTTCAAATGAAAATAAATCTGGAAATATTAGAATATACAAACAAGGAGACAACAAAATGTTTACTTATAATTTAGATGGTAATTTTTGGAAAAAAGAAGATAAGATTACTTTAACTAGTAGAGAAAAAGAAATACTACAATACTCTGCAAGGGGCTTTAAAATAAATGAGATTGCAGAAACTATTTTTGTTTCTCCTGATACAGTTAAATTTCATAGAAAAAAACTTTTTGATAAATTGGAAGTAGCTAACGTTACCGAAGCAGTATCTTTTGCTACCAATAATAAACTTATTTAATTATCATTAATACTTAAAAAGTATAAATCTGGAAATTTTTTCACTTCTTTTTTTGTAGTAATATTAAAAAGTATTTGAGTGCACATGGAAGCAGATAACCAAGATCCTACAGATAACTGTGGAGGAGATAATACTTCTGTTTCTTTTTTGTATTCATTTACTACTTTTTCTATCCAATCTTGAGGTTTTCCCCAAAATTTCATATACCCAACCATATAATCTACCATTTTAAGTTCATTAAATGTTTCATCACTTTTTTTATTTAAAAAACTTAAATCTAGGCTATCGGGAGTAATAACAGCAACCAATGCTCCCCATCCTAAATTATACGGATGTAACACTGGAATTCCTTTTTCTTGACATAACTTATCAAACTTTAACGGAATATCGGTCGTAAAATCTAAAGCATTTATCGCTATATCTTGTCCATCAATAAAACCTTTTACATTTTCTTCATCAATAAAGCAATTATGAACAGTAATATTAGCTTTAGGGTTAATAGACAACAACCTGCGCTTAATAGCATTTACTTTTTCTTCTCCAATATCATTAGCTTCGTAATTCTGTCTATTAAGATTAGATTTTTCTACCTCATCTCCATCAACTATTGTAATATTTTCAAACCCTAATCGTAATGCACATTCTGCAATAACACTACCTAACCCACTGCCCGCTAACAATATTGAAGTTTTTTTTATTAACCTCTGCTCTTCTTCCTTAACATATATTCTGTTTCTACTATATTGTAACTCCATTTGATTTAATATTGTCTATACCAAATATAATTAAAACCCTATTAAAACACAGCTACACTAAAGTGTAATCTAGCATTGTTTTTACAATTATTTCATAACTTTTTCTTAATAAAAAAAACACATTAATATCTTTTTTTTGTAGTTATGATAAAGTATATTATAGTAGTTATAGTTAATCTTTTAACATTTCAAAAACAAGACCTCTCATCTTTAACCAATACTACTCTAAATCAAAAAAATAACTTCAAAAGCACTTTACATTATTATAACTTAGGAAACTCATATGCTAAGAACTATTTTCATGCAAAAGCTATTGAAAGTTACAACAAAGCACTTTTAACCTCACAAGAAGACACTTTAACTATTAAAACTAAAAATGCCATCGGTATACTATACCTATCTTTAAAAAACTTTCCTTTGGCAAAAAAATATGCCACAGAAGCTTTAAACACTTCTAGTCAAATAAGCTATACTAAAGGAAAAGCCAAAGCCTATTCTTTATTAGGAAATATTAAAGAAAAAAAAGGAGAATACTTAGAGGCTATTAAATTTCAAAAACTCAGTTTAAACAAATTCACTCAGTTAAAAAATAAATTAGGAATTGCTCAAACTAATATTAACATTGGAAGTATATATGAAGATTTAACACAGTATAATAAAGCTTATCAGTATTTCTTAGGAGCATATCATTTATTTAAAAACACGAATACTTTTGAAGAAAGCGATGTGTTAAATAATATTGGTGATGTTTACAGAAAAAAAGGTAATGTAAAAGAATCCATTTCATTTACTCAAAAATCATTGATTATAGCTGAAAAACTAAAAAACACCAATCTTTTAGAAAGTGCCTATAAAGACTTATCCAAAGCTTATTTTATATTAGGACAATACAAAAAAGCTTATGAATACAGAGTAAAATCTGAAAACTATAAAGAAATCACTCTTAAAAACCAAAACACTAAACAATTAAACTTTTTAGAAGCCAATTACAGTTCTGAAAAAAAAGAAGCCGAAATCCAATTATTAAAAGAAAAAAATAAAACGAATCTATCCAATCAAAAACTATTGATTGTTGCATTAATAGGTATTATATCCTATATAAGTATTGCCGGCTACTTTTTCAGTAAAAAAAGAAAAGAAAAACAAAAATTACAAATATATAAAGAGCGTACATTACAAGCTGAATTAGAAAAAAAATTAGCACAAGAATCTGTTATGAAAAAAGATATAGAAACAAAAACAGCAACACTTTCTAAATACAGTTTACATTTATCACAAAAAAACAAAATACTCTATCATATTTCCAAAAATCTTAAAAATCTTTCAGAAAGAGAACCTTCAAATTATCAAAAGAAAATTAAAGAAATTGCTAAAGAAATTGATTTCACTATAAAACAAGATAATGAATGGGAAGGTTTTGATAATTTATTTCAAGACATACACCCTGATTTCAATAAAAAATTACTAGAAATATCTACTGAAAAACTATCTCCAACAGAGTTAAAACTAAGTATGCTTTTACGTTTAAACCTATCTTCAAAAGAAATAGCTTCTATTTTAAGAGTAACTCCTGATAGTGTTCGAGTAGCTAGATATAGATTACGTAAAAAACTCCCCATAGAGCCCAAACAAGAATTGGTTAATTTCATGCTAACCATCTAACCTTTTCCATATAGTTACTACAAAGTAAATTAATCTTTAATGTTGCCTTGTTGTTGCCTTAAAAAAAACTCTTTGTTGCCCTTGTAAAAAGCAATCAACCTCAGTTACTACCTAGCTTTGCTATGAAAACAAAACCTTAATTAATGACACATTTAAAATTTTTAAAACTTCTTGTTGTAACGGTTTTTTCACTACTGTTTTACAGCAAATCTTTAGCTCAATCAGGGGGAGTTAGAGGAATTATTACTGATGAAAGTGGCTTGTATCTTCCAGGAGCAAACATTAGTATTGAATCAGAAAAAAAAGGAGCTGTTTCTGATTTTGACGGGCAGTTTACTATTGTTAATATTCCTACTGGAGAACACAAAATAAAAATTACTTTTATAGGATATCAAACAACTACTAATACTATAACTATTAACGAAGGACAAACCTCTTTTTTAAAAGTAGTAATGCAACCAAATGTAAATCTTTTAGATGAAGTTACCATTGCTACTTCAATAGGGGGTGAAACCAAAGCCTTAAACAAACAAAAATCTAACACCAATATTACCAACGTAATTTCTACAGATCAAATTGGCAAATTTCCTGATGCTAATATTGGAGATGCTATTAAACGGGTTCCTGGTATTACCATGCAGGTAGACCAAGGAGAAGCTAGAAATGTTATTGTTAGGGGCTTATCTCCTCAGTTAAATTCTGTTACTTTAAACGGTAGTAGAATTCCATCAGCTGAAGGTGACAACAGAAACATTCAAATGGATTTAATTCCTTCTGATATGATCCAAACTATTGAGGTTAACAAAGCTGTTACTCCAGATATGGATGGAGATGCTTTAGGCGGATCTGTAAACCTAGTTACACGTACTGCGCCACAGAACTTTAGAATTTCTGCTACAGCTGGATCTGGTATTAACTTTATCACTAACAAAAGAATCATTAATGGTTCCTTATTAATTGGTGATAGAAGCAAAAATGAAAAATTTGGCTGGATGGTAGCTGGTTCTATTAACGATACTGATTTTGGTTCTCACAACATAGAAGCTGAATGGGATAATGAGTTCGAATTTAATAACGGAACTGATACTGAGAAAATAGATGTAAATCCTTACGCTAAAGAGTTTCAACAACGCGACTACCTTGTGCAACGTATTAGAAGAAGCTTCTCAGCAAATTTTGACTATAAACTAGACAACAACAACACTTTTTTCTTCAAATCTATGTACAACTGGAGAGATGATAGAGAAAATCGTTTTAGATCAAAATATGAAGTATTAGACGGAGATGATATTAACACTTCTGATTTTACAATTACCAACAATACGCCTACCCGTTTTCCTGTAGAAGTTAAAAGAGAAACTAAAGGAGGAATTAATAACGGTAGAAATAAAAATCGTCGTTTAGAAGACCAACGAATGCAAAACTACACTTTAGGTGGTGACCATTTATTTGGTACTATAAAAGCAGACTGGATGGCTTCTTTTGCAAAAGCATCTGAAGAACGTTTAAATGAAAGATATGCTGTTTTTGAATACGATGCTGATGATTTATTTAGTATTAACTACAATAATAATGCTGAGTTCCCTTTATTCACACCAATAAATACTTCTTTAAATAACTTAGGTAACTTTAAGCTAGACGAAGTTACTGAAGAGAAAAAGTTTACAGATGAAGTAGATTACAATCTTTTCACAAACTTTCAACTTCCTGCTAAGTTATTTAATAGTGAAGATGGATTTATAAAATTTGGATTCAGATCTCGTTTTAAAGAAAAAAGAAGAAAAAATAACTTTTATAAATTTGATTTAGAAGACACCTACGGTTCACTTGCTTATGTTACTACTAGAGATTTAACAAACAATATTTTTTTAGCTGGAAATCAATACAAGGCTGGAGTTTTTGCCTCTGAAGAATGGTTGGGTAATTTAACTTTAAACAAAGTAAATGGTGAACCAGTTCCTGATGAATATTTAGGAGAATTTTTTAATGTAAAAGAAGATGTATATGCTGGATACTTGATGACAGAGCAGCAGTTTACTGAGAAACTTACTGTGTTAGCTGGAGTTAGAATTGAAAACACACAAACCACTGGTATAGGAAATGTTGTAAACTACGATGAGGATGGTGACTATGATAGTTTTTCTACCATTACTAATAGTAATAACTACACTAACATTTTACCTGGCCTACATATAAAGTATAATTTTACTCCAAAAACACTAATTCGTTTTGCTTACACCAATACTATTGCTCGTCCTAATTATGTTGACTTAGTTCCTTACAAAAATATTTTAAGGGAAGATGAAGAAATAGAAACAGGAAACCCAGACCTGAATCCTGCTAAATCTATGAACTTTGACATTATTGGTGAGCATTATTTTTCTAATATTGGTATTATTTCAGCAGGGGCTTTTTACAAAAACATTAAAGATTTCACCTATACATACATTAGTGAAACTACTGACAATAGTTTAGGAGCAAATACTAAAGGATTTGAAGTAAAACGACCAGAAAATGGTGAAGATGCTTATGTATTAGGTGCCGAGTTTTCTTTCCAACGTAAGCTAAATTTCTTACCAGGTTTTGCTAAAAACTTTAATATTTACCTTAACTACACCTACTTAACTTCAGAAGCTAAAGGCATTAACAATGAAGATGGTGATGAAAGAGTTAATATGAGCTTACCTAATACAGCTCCAAACATGTTCAACAGTTCTTTAGGTTATGATGACGGAAGATTTTCTGCTAGAATATCAGCTAACTTCTCAGACGCTTATATTGATGAAATTGGTAAAAATGAGTTTAATGACAGATACTATGACCAACAGTTTTTCTTAGACTTCAACGCAGGATATGCTATCACTAAAAATTTACGAGTGTATCTTGACTTTACCAATCTTACTAACCAAGCGTTGCGTTACTATCAAGGTGAACAAAACAGGACTATGCAAGCCGAATACTATGGTAGACGCCTAAGCCTTGGGTTAAAGTACGATTTGTTTAAAAAATAAGAAATAGTTATTTCCATCACAATTATCAAAGTTAAAAAGACTACGAATGAAATTATATAAATTAACAATACTAACAATAGTAATAGCAATAACTGCATGCAAACAAACAAGTAAACTACCAGCTATAAAACCGGATGTAATCACAGAAAAAACGGTTAATGATAGTGATGATCCTGCTATTTGGGTTAACCCAAATAATGCAGAAGAAAGTATCGTGTTTGGAACTGACAAAGAAACCAACGGTGCTATTTATGCTTTTAACTTAAACGGTAAAATTATACCTGAAAAAACTATAAAAAACATAAAAAGACCTAACAATATTGATTTAGCATATGGCTTTCAGTTAAATGACAGTACAAAAACAGACGTTATTGTTTTTACAGAGCGTGAACAACAACAAATTAGATTATTTTCAGTACCCGATATGAAACCACTTGACAATGGAGGTTTTAAAGTTTTTACAGATACTACTGAGCCTGAACATAATCTTCCTATGGGAGTTGCTTTATACAAATCTCCAATTTCGTCAAAACTTTATGCAATTGTTAGTAGAAAAACTGGTCCTAAAGAAAACTATCTATATCAATATGAATTAACTTTTAATGGTAAAACTACCATTTCCAATTTAGTTAGAAAGTTTGGAGCCTTTAGCGGTAAAAAAGAAATTGAAGCCATTGCTGTTGATAATGAATTAGGCTTTGTGTATTATTCCGATGAACAACACTGTATTCGTAAATACTATGCTGAACCTAAAGCTGGAAACAAAGAAATTTCTTGTTTTGGTTCTGATAAGTTTATGGCAGATATTGAGGGAATTGCTATTGCCAAAACAGACACTTCAAACGGTTACCTTATTGTTTCTAATCAACAAAAAGGAGAGTTTAACATTTTTGACAGGCAAACAAATAAATTTATAAAATCCGTTAACTTATCAACTACAGAAACTGACGGTTGTGAAGTAACTACAATTCCTTTAGGCAGTAAATTCCCTAATGGACTTTTTGTAGCAATGAATGATAATAAAGACTTTTATTTTTATGATTTAAATAAGGTCATAAAATAATTTTTCTTTCTCACTTTGTCTATTTATTAAGACTTACCACCATATGGTAAGTCTTTTTTTAACTACTCAAAACCAAATAATAAACTCATAAACAACACACTAACACTCACATACGTACTAAATTATCAAACTTAATACTATTTACTCAAAATTTATTTTTATGTTTGTGAACAGAATACAAAATGAACATTTAAAGTTAAGCTTCTTATACCCCCTCAAATTAAAAAGCAAATTTGTTTTTTAATTGTTTTACCCCTCTACTAAAAAACTAGTAATAGCTTGCTTTATACTTAACCCCCAAAGAAAATGAAAACACTTATTAGTGAATTATTTTTTAACGCAAATTTATGCGCAAAACCCAATGAGATATTACAAGATCTAAATTTTGAGTTTTCGCACCATTCTAGTGAAATGATAGGTAATCCACATCATTCCTACACTGTCAATTTATTAAAACACCCTATAATTAAAACACTTAAAAAAGGTGAATTAAGAGTTAATTTTGATGAAGTTAACAATACTTATAGTTTTTTAGAGCTTGTATTAGTAATTGAGTTTAATACTATACAAGATTTATCAAACGAGTACACAACTTTAAGTGAAAACTTAAAAAGTAAACCTATAAAATTTAGCGAAGAAACAACACAATCGGCTAACTTAATTACGTTTCTAGTAAACAAAGAAAACAATACAGCAGTTAGCTTATTTGCACAAAAAACAAATACACCACTGCTTACCATTACCTATTCAAGAAACCATTAGAATTAGTTAGTTATAAAATATAAACGCCTCCCCATACCCCCCTTAATTTCCTTATTTCTCATAATTCTATTAAACCTGATAACCTATTTATTAAATAACCTATCAATGAAAAACTGATAGTATTTCTAATCGTAAATGAATGTGACAATACATAAATATCTGTGTCTTTTATTTTAAACACACATTGTATTTACGTAAATTCGTGCTTATGGAATTATTATTTTTAGGTTTAGCTGGAGGAGCCGTTATATCTTATTTTATTTTTCAAAAATTTACAGCTACAAGCAAAAAAAGTCTTACAGAAAAACAATCTGTAGTATTGTTAGATAAAATAACAAAAGTTTCTAAACTAATTACAGTGGAAGGAGAATTTGCAGAAATATACCACCATGAAAACTCTAAAGAAAAATTTCTTGGATTATATACCAGCAAAAAGAAAGCTATTATTTTAATAAACGCCAAAGTACTTATTGGCTTTGACTTTAGAAAAATTAAACTAAAAGCAGACACTAAAAAAAGAACAATAATTCTATCAAATTTTCCTCAACCAGAAGTATTCTCTATAGAACCTAATATTAGATTTTACGATATTCAAAATGGTTTTTTAAACAAATTTAGCTCTGAAGATTTAACCAAAGTTAACAAAGAAGCTAAAGAACATGTGATGCTTAAAATTCCTGAAAGCAATTTAATGCAAACTGCCAACAAAGAAGCTTTAGATGCTATTTTATTAATGAATAGCTTAGTAGAAACTATTGGTTGGAAATTAGATTATTCTTCTTTAGAGTTACCCAGTCATACATCTACTCTAATTGAAAACTAAAACCCCCTCTTTAAAAAAGTTAAAAGTAGCAACATTAGCAGTTACTTCTTTAATTGGTTACTACAGCTTACAACAATCCAAAACCATTCATAATTGGCAACAAAAACTTGATACTACCAATATATCAGATGGCTTTGCCTTTTTTATTACTATCAATTTAATCAAGTACTTTTTACTTATTTTTGGGATTATAACTATGTTATTTTTATTAGTTAACACTTTAAAACCTAATCAATGAATATAGAACAACTACACCAATATTGCATTTCTAAAAAAGGAGTAACTGAACATTTTCCTTTTGATGAAGTTACTTTAGTTTTTAAAGTCATGGGAAAAATGTTTGCTTTGGTTGGTTTAGATAGATGGGAACAAGGAGAAACCAAAATAAATTTAAAATGCAAACCTGATTGGGCTGAAGAGTTAAGAAGCGAATACGAAAGTATCAATCCAGGTTTCCACATGAACAAAAAACACTGGAATACAGTTACTCTTAATGAAGATGTTTCAGATAATTTTGCTTTTGAGTTAATTGATCATTCTTATGATTTAGTTGTAAAAGGACTTACCAGAAAATTAAAAGAAGAATTAAAAAGCTTATAAACTATGACTAAAAAAGAATTACGAAAGCTATACAAACAAAAACGCACAAACCTTGTCTCTGAAGAAATTAAACAACTTGAGGAAAACATATATCACCAAATACAAGATTTAAATTTAACAGGTATTCAAAATATTCATTTGTTTTTACCTATTGTACGTCAAAAAGAAATCAACACGTATCCCATTATTAATTTCCTTCAACAAAAAGGAAAAACGGTTATTATTAGTAAAAGTGATTTTAGCAACAACACCCTAACTCATTATATTTTAGATAAAAAAACACAATTAAAAGAAAATGAATACGGTATCCCTGAGCCAATTAATGCTACAGAAATAGCTGTAACTAATATAGATATGGTTTTTGTTCCTTTATTAATTTCAGACAAAAACAATTATAGAGTTGGTTACGGTAAAGGATTTTACGATCGCTTTTTATCAGAATGCAAAAAAAATGTAAAAACTTTAGGTATCAATTTTTTTAAACCTATAGGTAAGATATCCGATTTAAATAAATATGACATTCCATTAAATCACGTTATATACCCGCAATAAAAAATCCTGCAAAAGCAGGATTTTTTTATATCTCTAAAACTATACTAATTTCTAACCATTCATTGAAATTAAAAACTCATCATTATTGATTGACGTTTTAATCCTTTGTTGTATAAATTCCATAGCCTCAATTGGGTTCATATCTGCTAAATATTTACGCAACACCCACATACGCTGTACAGTTTTCTCATCTAATAATAAATCATCTCTACGCGTACTTGATTTAATTAAATCAATAGCTGGGTAAATTCTTCTATTAGCTATATTACGCTCTAACTGAAGCTCCATATTACCAGTTCCCTTGAATTCTTCAAAGATAACTTCATCCATTTTAGAACCTGTTTCAGTAAGTGCTGTAGCAATAATAGTTAAAGAACCTCCATTTTCTATATTACGTGCAGCCCCAAAAAACCTTTTTGGTTTATGCAATGCATTAGCATCAATACCTCCTGATAAAATTTTACCAGATGCTGGCGCTACAGTATTATAAGCTCTTGCTAAACGTGTTATAGAATCTAATAAAATAACTACATCATGCCCACACTCAACTAAACGCTTTGCTTTTTCTAACACAATATTAGCTACTCTAACATGTTTGTCTGCCGGCTCATCAAAGGTAGAAGCTACTACTTCACCTCTAACGCTACGTTGCATATCTGTAACCTCTTCAGGACGTTCATCAATAAGTAATACCAACTGATAAACCTCTGGATGATTTGCAGCAATAGCATTTGCCACATCTTTTAACAACATAGTTTTACCTGTTTTGGGCTGTGCTACAATCATACCACGTTGTCCCTTACCTATTGGAGAAAATAAATCTATAATTCTAGTAGAAAGTGAACTTCCTTTTTGTGCTAAATTAAACTTCTCATTAGCAAAAAGTGGTGTCAAATGCTCAAAAGAAACTCTATCTCTTACAATATTAGGATTTAATCCGTTTATTTTTGAAACTCTAATTAAAGGAAAGTACTTCTCTCCTTCTTTTGGCGGACGTACATTACCTCTTACAGTATCTCCAGTTTTCAATCCAAATAATTTAATTTGAGATTGAGAAACATAAATATCATCAGGTGATGACAAATAATTATAATCAGAAGAACGTAAAAAACCATAACCATCTGGCATCATTTCTAATACACCTTCACTTTCTATAATTCCATCAAACTCAAAATCAGGATCACGGTATTTATTACCACTCTTATTCCCGTTATGATTCTGGTTTCCTTTATTATGGTTTTGATTTCCTTTATTGTGATTATGATGCTGCTTATTACCTTTATTCTGGTGATTTCTATGCTTATTGTTTTGGTGTCTATGATTGTTATTATCATTTTGCCCGCCTCTTTTAGCATCATCAGTTTTTGGCGTAGCCACAACTTTAGCTGCTTCCTGACTCTTTTTTGCTACAGCATCATTTCCTTTTTTAGAAACATTCTCTTCTTTAGTCTCGTTTGAAGCAACAGCAGTCTTTGCAATCCTTCTTCTTTTAGGCTTTTCTTTCGGAGCTTCCTCTTCTTTTTTAGTTGATTCGGTTGTATTCTTAGCTACTGGTTTTTTATCACTAGCAACAGGCTTAGCTTTGCTAACTTTAGCTTTGGTAGTAGTCTCCTTTTTTTTGACAACTGCTTCACCATTAGAAGCCTCTGCCTGAGCATCTAAAATTTTGTAAACTAAATCTAACTTTTTCAACTGACTAATTTTAGTCAACCCAATAGTTTTGGCTATTGATTGTAAATCAGTAAGCTTTTTAGCTTTTAATTCCGAAATTTCGAACATTCATTAAAGTATTAGGTTAAAATCCTTCTTTTGTTAAGTGTAAAGAATTTAAAAAATTATTGTTTGTTTTTTTGACTCTTAGCTATATTGAAGTATATAACAAGTAACCACTTAGATTACTTACATCGCAAATATATACAAATTATTTAACTTCTAATATTTCTTTTTAAAAAAAAGAAACATTATTTTTGCCATCCAATTATTGAAAATGATACAAAGAATACAATCTATATATCTTTTATTAGCAGCTCTCATTGCTGGTGGGCTAACCTTTTTTGTTAGTTTATGGCAACAAGTTAAAAACAACGCTTCTATATATAGTATAGATTTATTAAGTGCTAGTTCTTTGGCACCTAAAATAGTTCCTATATTATTTTTTATATCAGCCATAATATCCATTGCAACTATCTTTTTATTCAAAAAAAGACAACTACAATTTGTATTAGGCAGAATTATTATTTTGACAAATCTTTTTTTATTAGGATTGTTGATCTATCTATCACTAACGTTATCTGGAGAAACAGCCGTTTCTGAGAAAGGTATTGGGATGTTCCTACCAATTGTTATTATTTTGCTTGTAGTTTTAGCAAATAAGGCCATTAAAAGGGATGAAGATCTTGTAAAATCTGTTGATAGATTACGATAAACCTAACATCTTAGTATATTTAGTGCGACAAAACCGAGAAATTTTCTCGGTTTTTTTATACCATATAATATAATAGGTACTATTTAGTATTGATACAACACAAAGAATACTATAATCTATTTTAATTAATTGTATAACTTTCATTATTTAGCTAGTAAAATAATTTAGTATACATTACATATATGTGCTACACTTTTACTTGTTTACTATTTTATTTATTAGAATGAAATAGTAAAAGTATATAGTTATAAAAAAGCTACTTTTTACACTAATTAAACTATACTATTTAAACCACAACTACAACTAATTAATTATCAAATACTTTGCATAATATACATACCTTAATTAAACTTTGATAAATAACACACAATCAAAACTAAAGAGGATTAAAAATGAATACACAATACTTATTTTAAAAATTTTCAAGAAGAATTAGGCATAACTTTCATAGTTTATTTTTTAAAATATACATATCTTTACTATAGTAAAATATACTATAAAAACCTTAAAAACAAAAACTTAACCTCAAAATGTTAAAGAACAACTAAGGGTTTACCCTGATTACTTAAGTAAAAACCCTGACAAAACGTATAGGGATTCTGAGTATTGTGAGAACTGTAGTTGTCTTTTAAATTTGTAAACGTAAACAACAAATGAGTTACAAGAAGATTAAAGTTCATATAGCCGACGATCACAAAATCCTAGTAGAAGGAGTGATGGCTTTAATAAATATTGAAGATGACATCGAAGTTGAGGGATATTCTCTTACAGGAAGAGAAGTAGTCAACTGGTCAACGTCTAACACCGCAGACATTTTAATATTAGACATTAATATGCCTGACATGGATGGAATAGAGGTTTTAAAAGCATTTCACCAAAGAGAAATTGAAATGAAAACTATAATTCTATCAAGTTTAAGCGATCCAAAAATAGTTTCAGAAATGATTGCTTTAGGTGCTAACGGTTTTTTAGAAAAAAGCTGTGCGTATGACCATATTGTAGATGCAATAAGAGCTGTAAACAATGGTTTGCAATATTTTAATGAAGATATTAAAAGTAAACTATTCAATTTATATGTTACGGGATCAAAAAATGAGATTAAGAGGGAACAATCTCATAAAGATTTGACAGAAAGAGAAATTGAAGTACTGAGATTAATAGCCCAAGAAAAGAGTTCATCTGAAATAGCACAAAATTTAAGAATTAGCATAAAAACGGTAGAAACATATCGTAGAAGCCTATATAAAAAGTTGAAAGTAAAAAATGTAGTAGGTTTAGCGATGTATGCCGTTAGGAACAACATAGTATAATCCTTTCATTCTATCTTTTTTCTTTAACCCCCTAAAGAAAAAAACCCCCAAAACCTATAATCCTAACTAAGTACATCGCTAATAAACTACTAACCATAACAATATATTTGGCGATGTACACTGTTATTTATAACATAGCATAGAAAAACCCCTTCATTTTGTTTTCTTTATCCCCTAACAATGAGAACGTCCCCCGTATCTCCATCTGTCTATCCTAAGTACGTCGCCTTTTTTAAACAAGCCCATAAACCTTAAATATTAATAAATAACACATTCAAAAATCATGAAAAAAATTACCCCATTATTTATAGCAGTTGCAAGTTTTTTATTTATGACATCTTGTTCATCTAATGACAATGACACCAATATAATTCAAGAAAGCCAAGAAAATCAATTACAAACTTATACTTTAAAAAGGGATTCTCAAGGGAGATATTCAATAGACTTTAACGTTTCAGAAAATACAGCGGTTGAATCTTATAAAAACGCTGACTTATCTAACGAAATTATTTTATCTAAAACCAACCAAAAGTCAATACCAAACTATACCAACAATTTCAAACTTGAGAATAACCTTTTAAAAGTAGGCTTTTTAGAAGAAAACAATGGCAAACAAACTTCTATTGCAATTGAAGATGAAAATATTACCTTTGCTAAAGGTGTAACTGAATATTTAAATAATTATAGCGTTACTAAAAACAAGGACAATACCTTTAGTTTAAACTTCGAAGTAGATGAAAATGTAATTGCTGAATTTGTTTATAATGAAAATGTTGAAACTTACGAGGTTCATTTATCTAAGGGAAAAAGTAAAATAACCAAATTTGAGCGTATTTTAAGCAAACCAAATGATGATATATTAAAAATTGACTTCGTTAATCACAAAACATCAAACACTAATAATATTCAGAATAGAAACTATGGCGAAGCAGGTGAAATACCCAGAAAACCTAGAGTTATAATAGAATTATCTAGTATTTAAAAATCTATATGAAACTTTTTTTTGTTTGTCTAATAACAATATTAACTGTAAACAAAAGCTTTTTCTTCAAGAAAAAAAACTATAAAATAGCCTTAAATAATAAGGCTATTTTAGTACAAATAGATCAAGATTCTACAGCTATAAAATACAAAAATGCTTTAACAAAATTCAAAAAAGAGCTCTACTCTAAAGCTCTTGAAGAAGCTCTAATAGTCTTAAGTAAAAGTAAAGATGATAAAAAACATTCGTATTTAGCCCTCAAACTTATTGGTGATATATATCATAAAACTCATGAAGTAGATAAAGCTTTATATTTTTACAAAAAATCTCTTTTTTATCTAAAAAAATTAAAAGAAGATGATAATATCGATGATTTTGATAGTCCAATAAAAAAAATAGACAATTCTATTTGTCAGATTTATTTGAAAATTAGCGGTAATTATTTAAAAAAATATAGAGATATAAAAAACAAACCACCCAAAAAGGTAAAAAATAAAAAATTAACAAAACATCTTTTATTAAAAAACAAGGATAGCGCACTCTTTTTTGCTAAAAAAATAGATAGCTTAACATCTATTAATGACGAAATTGAAAAATACAAAGCTATTTCATATTCAAATATTTCAACTCTCTACTTCTTAGACTCTATATACGACAAAGCTAGTTTCTTTGCTCAAAAAGCAATAAAAATTCACCAAAAAAGGAATGACAAGGAAAGAATCGCTAGCTCTTTAAATAACCTTGCTAATGTTTTTTTAGCTAAAGGTGATCTAAAAAAAGCTAAATCACTATACAGTGATGCAATATCAGCTATTGATAAAATAGAAAACCATAAAGCTACGGAATTTAAATCCATCTTATACTATAATTTAGCTTGGGCAATGAGAAAACTTGAAGAAGTTGAAGCTTATGACAACCTTGAAAAATCATATGAATTAGAAGACCTTTTAAAAGAAAAAGACATTAAAGAAGTGGTTAAAAAAATTGAGGCCAAACACAAAGAAAACTTAGAAAAACAAAAAGTAGATTTGGTAAAAAACCAAATAGAATTAGAGAAACACCAAAAAAGAACTACTAATTATTTATTAGGAGCGCTTTCCTTACTTATTTTAACTATATCAGGAGTTGTTATTTATAACTACACCCTACGCCAAAGAAACTTACACTTAAAAATTGAACAAAATAAATTAGTAGAACAACAAAAAATAGCCCAAATAAAATCAGATTCTCAAAAAATGATTTTAAATGCTGCTATTGATGGTAAAGAAACAGAAAGAAAACAAATAGCAGAAACCTTACATGATAGCGTTAGTGCTTTACTATCTTCCGCCAACATGCATTTATTAGCTACAAAAAGACAATTCAACGGCAATACTCCTATTGAACTAGATAAAACACAAAAAATAATTTTAGAAGCTTCTCAAAAGGTTAGAGATTTATCACACAACTTAGTTTCTTCTATTTTATTAAAATTTGGTTTAGAGTATTCTCTTCAAGACATCACTCAAAAGTACTCTAATTCAGAACTTACTTTTCATCCAGACATGAGTAATATCCCTAGATATGATCAAGATTTTGAAATTAAAATGTACAATGTTATTCATGAGCTTATCAATAACATCATAAAACACAGTAAAGCTGCCAATGCATATATTGTTTTAGAAGATACTGGTGATTTTTTATCTGTTTTAATTGAAGATGATGGTGTTGGTTTTAATTACCGAAATAGTAAAGTAAAATCTGGACTTGGCCTTAACCAAATTGAAGCTAGAATTCAAATGATGAATGGGAATATTATTATTGAATCAGCAGAAAACAGAGGAACAAAAATTACCATGTCCGTACCAACTATAAAAAAAAAAGAAGTTAACCTCGTTTAGCTAATTCAATAACCTCCATATTTTTAACAGCTCCTTTGTCTAACTCAAAACGTAGCATGGTGCGTACTTTATGAAAACCATGATTACCTGCTGCACCTGGATTTAAATGTAATATTTGTAATTTTTCATCAAACTGAACCTTTAAAATATGTGAATGCCCACAAATAAAAAGTTTTGGTCGTTCTTTTTTTAAATCTTCTCTTACTCTTTGGTTGTATTTATTAGGATACCCTCCAATATGTGTAATCCATACAGACACCCCCTCTACTGTAAATTTTGCATCTAAAGGAAACTCTGCCCTTGCATCTTTATCATCAATATTTCCATAAACTGCTCGTAAAGGTTTATATTTTTTTAAAGTATCAGTCACTTTTAAATCGCCAATATCTCCAGCATGCCATACTTCATCAGCCAACTTAACAAATTTTAATATCTGAGCATCTATATAACTATGCGTATCTGAAAGTAATAGTATTTTTTTCATACAAAGGGCAAGGTATATAGGATATGGGTACAAAAAAAATAAACTCGCAAAAATGTGAGTTTATTTTAGGGGAAACTTAAATGGGGGGATATTGTATTAATACATTACAAAGATATACCATACCATAAACCCATCCATTAACATACGTTAAAAAACACATTTACAACACAATAAAAAAACAGGAATAAAAAAAAAATAAACTCTCAGGTAATATACAAGGAGTTTATTTTAAGGGAAAAAAATTAACAAGGGGATTATCAATAATTATGATAACAGTTCAAATATATAATATTAAATTAACATAACAATTAACATATGTTAATTTAATATTACACAAACAGAATTTATAGACTTTTATGAGTCTTTAACATCATTTTTAATTTAAATGTACTCACAAGAAAAACAATCTATTTTTAAGATAGATAAAAGAAAATTAAAGCGTAGTTAGACTAGAGTTTCTTTTATTTTAAAATATCAAACAAAAAGAGGCAGTTTAATTAAGTATATTTATGTTAGATGTGATACATAAAACTATTGAAAACTAAAAAAGGATTGAATTAGTTCTAAAAAAAAAAATAAACTCTCAGGTAATATACAAGGAGTTTATTTTAGGGGAAAAACTTAATATTGAGGGATCGTACTTATCATAAGTTATAAATACACTACAAAAATAAAGCACATAACACTCATAACCATTAACATAGGTTAATAAAAGTAATTCTCTATAAAAAATCAAGAAAAGTATTCATTTAAGACTTATAAAAACAGAAAAGCTTTTTATCCATTAATTCTTTCTAAAAAAAATAAACTCTCAAGTAATACACAAGGAGTTTATTTTAGGGGAAAAACTTAATAATTAAGGGAATTATGTAACTAATTTAAATACACTACAAAGATATCCTCTAAAACACTCACAACCATTAACATAAGTTAACAAAATTAACTTTCTGCAAAAAACATTAAAAACAACTCCGTACAATCATTTGTTAAACACAAAACAATCAACCTTTTACCAAACCGTTTTATATAACTACTTAACTTATCATGAAACTCATTAATACAAAATCATAAAAGACACAATCACTTTTACGTATTGTGTTACCACTAAAAAATTAACAGAACATTTTATAATTGATACCATATAAATTCCATAATTTAGCTACTTAAAAACACCATTTTTTTGAGGTATTTTATAGAGCTATCATATAACGGTAAAAACTATCATGGCTGGCAAATACAACCAGATGCAATTTCCATACAAGAAAAAATAAACAATGCTTTAAGCACTATTTTAAGAACGGACATTAATATAGTTGGTGCTGGAAGAACTGATGCCGGTGTTCATGCTTCTCAAATGTTTGCACATTTTGACATTGATAAAGTTTTAGATGAGAATTTCACGTATAAGCTAAACGCTATATTACCAAATGACATTGTTATTCATCAAACACTTTTAGTAAATAATGATGCCCACGCTAGATTTGATGCTAATAGTAGAAGCTACGAATATAAAATATGGCTAGGTAGAAACCCTTTTTTATTAGATACCACTTGGCAATTACTTTACAAAGACATTAATATTAATGCTATGAATGAAGCTGCGCAAATATTATATGAGTATAATGATTTTGAGTGTTTTTCAAAAGTAAAAACTGATGTCAATACATTTATTTGTAAAGTTACCGAAGCTAAATGGATACTTAACAACAGTAATTTAACGTTTTATATATCTGCCGATCGATTTTTAAGAAACATGGTAAGAGCTATAGTAGGCACTTTACTAGATGTTGGCTTAGGCAAAAAATCTGTTGCAAACTTTAGAGAAATAATTGAAAGTAAAAACAGAAGTAAAGCTGGTGTTTCAGTTCCAGCAAAAGGATTATTTTTAACAAACGTATCATACCCCTATATATAGTGAGTACAAAATCAGGAAACGCATTTGACATTAAAATTTTTGCAAGGCTTATGAGTTTTGCAAAACGCTATCGTTTAAAATTTGGTATTGCCGTATTTTCAACCATTTTCTTAGCAGTTGCTTCCGCAGCAGACCCCTATATTTTAATGTATGCTATTAATGATTTTACAGATACTAAAAACCTTAGTCAACTAATAAATTATACCATAATTTTATTTGTTTTATTATTACTACAAGTATTGCTTCAGTTTTCTTTTATATATTTTGCCAATTGGGTGGGGCAACATATTATAAAAGATATTAGAACTACTACCTTTAATAAAATTATGCAATTTAAAATGGGCTATTTTGATACTACTTCTGTAGGTAAACTTGTTACCAGAGTAGTGTCTGATATTGAAACTATAGCTAACTTTTTCACACAAGGTGTATTTATGATTGTTAGTGATATTTTAAAAATGCTGGTAGTAGCAATAGTGATGTTTACTATTAATTGGAAACTAGCTTTAATAGCACTAGCAATGCTTCCCATATTAATTTATGCTACCAAACTTTTTCAAATTGCCATAAAAGCTACCTTTCAAGACGTAAGAAATCAGGTTGCTAATTTGAATGGTTTTGTACAAGAACGTGTTACGGGAATGAAAATAGTTCAGCTTTTTAATAGAGAAGTTATAGAATATAAAAACTTTGTTGACATTAATAACAAACATAAAAAAGCCCATATTAAAACTGTATGGTACTACTCCATCTTCTTTCCTATTGCTGAAATTTTATCATCAATTGCCATTGGACTTATTGTTTGGTTTGGTGGTTTACAAGCTGTAGAAAATGAAGCAGTAACTCTAGGAGCAATTGTTGGTTTTATAAGAATGGCACAAATGCTTTTTAGACCGCTACGCCAAATAGCCGATAAGTTTAATCAATTACAAATGGGTATTGTTTCTGGTGAGCGTGTTTTTGCTATTATTGATACTGAAAGCTCTATTGATAAAACTGGAACATTACAAGCTAAAAATTTAGAAGGAGCTATTACTTTTAAAAATGTTAGGTTTAGTTATATTAAAAATGAAGAAGTTTTAAAAGGCATTAGTTTTAATGTTGATAAAGGCCAAACAATAGCTATTGTAGGAGCCACAGGAGCAGGAAAATCAACCATTATCAATTTAATAAGTAGGTTTTATGAAATAGATAGTGGAGAAATAACTGTAGATAACACACCTGTACAACAATACGATATTTCATCATTACGCAACAAAGTAGCCGTAGTTTTACAAGACGTATTTTTATTTTCTGATAGTATTTTTAATAACATTACACTAAACACCCCATCTATTACGTTAACAGAAGTGCAAGAAGCTGCCAAGCAAATTGGAATCCATGATTTTATTATGAGTTTACCCAATAATTACCAGTACAATGTTAAAGAAAGAGGTAGTATGCTTTCTTCTGGTCAAAGGCAATTAATTGCATTTTTAAGAGCATACGTAAGTAAGCCTTCTATTTTAATTTTAGACGAAGCTACCTCATCAGTAGATTCACATGCAGAACAAATGATTCAATATGCAACCGATCAAATAACTAAAAATAGAACGTCAATTATAATTGCTCACAGGTTAGCCACTATTAAAAAGGCTGACAAAATTATTGTAATGGATAAAGGTAAGATTGCCGAACAAGGAAATCACCATGATTTATTACAAAATGAAACTGGTTTTTATCGTAATTTATACGAAAAACAGTTTAGTAATGAAAACGTAGAATAAATTTGAATAGACAAATCAAAATAGTACATTTGTTTCTCAATCAATCATTAAACTTAAAATCATAGAACGATGAAAAAAGTAATCTTATCAGCATTAGTTGCTGGTTCTTTAATTGCAACTTCTTGTAAAAAAGCTAAAGAAGAAGCTGACAAAGCTGTTGAAACAACTACTGAAGCTGTAGACAAAGCTGCTGATGCTACCAAAGAAGCTGCTACTAAAGCTGTAGAAACAACTACTGAAGCTGTAGATAAGGCTAAAGAAGCAGTACAATCTGCTTTAGAGGGCGTAACTATCCCTAACTTTGACAACGAAAAAGTTGAGCAACACTTAAAAGACTACGCTACTTATGCTAAAGACTATATAGCTGCTAAAGGTGATGTAGTTAAAAATACTCAATTAGCTAAAAAAGGGGTTGAATTAGCTACTAAAGGTGCTGAATTAGTAAAGACTTTAGATGCTGATGGTGTTAAAAAGTTTAATAGTGTAATAAGCGCTATTCAAGCTAAAATGGCTCCAGCTAAATAATAAATTAACTTAATTCTAAGTTAAACAAAAAAGCCTTCAAGTTATTTGAAGGTTTTTTTATGTTTTATACCAATTGAATTTTAGAATACCGTATAAATTAATTGAATTATTTTTAGAATTGTTTTAGGCTGAAAAATCAAGCATAGTCTTAATTATGCTTGTCTTTTTTAAACGACAAACAAGCTAAAAAGAAAGAATTTATATGCGATATTTTATTATTTAATTGGTATTATATTCCAATATCATGTTAAGTTATCACTACATCACTTTGTAATTTTTTACCTAACTCTTCTATAGACCCATACAACACAAACTCACCATCCTTAATATAAGAAATCTCTCCTGTTTCTTCAGACACTAACAAACAAACAGCATCTGTTTTCTCCGTAACACCAATAGCAGCCCTATGGCGCAATCCAAAACGCGAGGGTATTTGTGTATTCTCTGAAATAGGTAAAATTACCCTAGTAGCAACAATATAATTATCCCTTATAATAGTAGCCCCATCATGCAAAGGACTATTCTTATAAAAAATACTACCTAAAATAGCTTCATTAACCACAGCATTCATAGCATCACCCGTATTTACTAAAAAATCTAATTTATTAGTTCTTTCAATAACAATTAGAGCACCTGTTTTAGTCTTAGACAAAACAACACAAGATTTCAATATTGTTTCTGTATCAACCTCAGAAGTAATTTCAGTTTGTAAAAATTTAAGCTGATGTAAAAAACTCCTTTTAGCAGAAAAGTTGGTTGTACCAATCATTAATAAAAACTTACGTATTTCTTGCTGAAAGACAATAATTAACGCAATAACACCTCCTGATAATAAATACCCCAAAATACCACTCAACATTTCCATACGTAATGCTTGAGTTATTTTCCAAATAACAAAAATTAAAGCAATCCCTATAACAATATTTATAGCCACAGTACCTTTTAAAAGCTTATAAATATAATATAGTAGTACCGCTACCAAGATTATATCAAGAATATCCAAAAAAGAAAAATCAATAAAGTCTAAATTCATTATTAGGTACTATTTGTGTAAATGTACTTATTTTAAACCAATGCATTAGGCAGTAGTCAATTCAAAAACGGTAATTTCAGGGCGCACATTAAATCTAACTTGCCATAAATGCCCTAAAGCTCTATTAATATATAATGTTCGTCCATCTAGTAAATCTATCTCGCCAGCACTGTATTTTTTATTTTTAACCGGTAACATAGGTGGTGGTAAAAAAGGAGGCTTACATTGCCCTCCATGTGTATGCCCTGAAAGAATCCAGCTTTTAAAACTCCCCCAAACATTTAAATCACAAACATCTGGGTTATGGCACAAAGCAATAGTAGCTTTTGAAGCACTATAATCTTGCATTGCTTTTACAGGATTAAAATTCACACCCCAATAATCATCAAAACCAATAAAATTTAAACCTTCTATTTCTTTCTGAGTATTCCTTAACATAGACACTCCAGAAGACTCTAACATATCAGTAATTGCATTCGCTACATGATGTTCTGCCCAATTTTTACCATAATCATGATTCCCTAATACACCTAGTGTTCCTAGTTCACCTTTTACCGTATACTTTAAAACTTCTTTTAACTGTTTTAATTGTTCTTCTGTTTCATAACTCACATAGTCACCTGTATACACTACAAAATCAGGTTTAAGCTCTTGCGCTTTTTTAAAACTATCAATTATGTACTGGTAATCAAATCTATTACCAACATGCACATCACTTATTTGCATTAAGGTTTTCCCCTCCAACGCCTGAGGTAAATTTTTAATAGGCATTTTTTTAGTTACAAACTCTAACCAAAAAGGCTCCACTTGCCAAGTATACCAACCACTTAAAACACCTAAACCTACACCACCATACACTGCCTTTTTTACAAAACTTCTTCTTTTCATTTTCTTATACTATAAATTTAATTGCTTATAAATTGTAACTGCTTCTACTGCTTCTTTTACATCATGAACTCTTAAAATATGTGTACCATTCATCAAGGCTATAGTATTAGCTACTGTAGTAGCATTTAACGCTTCTTTAGCTGTAATACCTAACGTTTTATATAACATAGACTTTCTAGAAACACCAGTCAAAATTGGCACCTCTAAACTCTCAAACAAAGACAACTTTTGTAATAATTCAAAATTATGAGCAATTGTTTTTCCAAAACCAAAACCTACATCAATAATAACATCATTTACTTTTAATGCTCTTAATTTAAACAACTGTTCTGCAAAAAATGAAATTATTTCCTTAACAATATTCTCATACTGAGGGCTATTTTGCATGTTTTGAGGTGTACCTTGCATATGCATTATAATATAAGGCACCTGTAAAGCCGCTATAGTAGAAAACATAGCATTATCCATTTTTCCTCCAGAAATATCATTTACAATTGCTGCACCTGCTAACACTGTTTCCTTAGCTACTTTACTTCTAAAAGTATCTACAGATATAGTAATATCAGGAAATTCTTTCACTAATAAATTAATAACAGGAACAATTCTTTTCAATTCTTCATCTTCCAATATATGTGCAGCACCAGGTCTTGATGAATAGGCACCAACATCAATAAATGCAGCACCTTCTTGTAACATTTTTTCAGCTTGCCTAAGAATACTACCTTCATCTGTATACTTCCCTCCATCAAAAAATGAATCTGGAGTTATATTTAAAATCCCCATCACTTTGGGTGAGGATACATCTATTAAATTCCCTTTACAATTAATTGTCATCTAACGTACAACTTTATCTATTATATCTTTTTTCTCTGGCGCTTTATAGTTTTTCATTTGCTCCATCAACCCTTCTACAGTAGTATCTACTAATAAAAATGCCCTATTTTCAGGTTTTAAAAAACCTTCTTTTACCATAAAATCTAGTTGCTTTAGTGTAGCGTCAAAAAAACCATTTATATTCAACACACCAACTGGTTTTTGTTCAATATGTAACTGCTGTAATGTTAATGCTTCAAAAAGCTCATCTAACGTACCAAATCCACCAGGCAAAGCAATATACCCATCTATTAGTTTGCTCATAGTTACTTTACGTTCACTCATTGTATCGGTAACTATCAACTCTGTAACACCTGCATGTATTACCTCTTCTTTTCTTAATAAATTTGGAATTACACCTATTACTTTTCCTTTTTGATCTAAAACTGTATTAGCTACTACCCCCATTAAACCAACTTTACCACCACCATAAACCATTTGCAAATTATTTTTTGCAAAATAATTTCCTAATTCAATTGCAGCTTGCTCATAAATGGAACTATAGCCTTTACTGGAACCGCAAAAGACTACTATATTTTCTAATTTCATAATAGTTAAAATAAATTATTTGGTAAAAATAAAGGAAAACCTAATGGTTTTATTATTTTTACCTTATTATTTCAGAAAACAAAAAATGCAAAATACTTCAGAACAATACAACTCGATTGTGGCAACATGTCGAGATTTATTTGTTAAAAAAATGTCAGATTACGGAAGCGCATGGAGAATATTACGTTTGCCTTCATTAACAGATCAAATATTCATTAAAGCCCAACGTATTAGACAATTGCAAGAAAATGAAATAAGAAAAGTTGACGAAGGAGAAAAGCCTGAGTTTATTGGCATTATCAATTATTCTATAATGGCTCTAATTCAGTTAGAACTTGGTGTTGTTGAACAGCCCGATTTATCAACTGAAGACGCCGCTGTTTTATATGACAAACACATTGCCATAACCAAAGAACTAATGGAAAATAAAAACCATGATTATGGTGAAGCTTGGAGAGATATGCGAATTTCTTCTTTAACTGACTTAATTCTTCAGAAATTACTCCGAGTAAAACAGATTGAAGATAATAAAGGAAAAACATTAGTTTCAGAAGGTATTGATGCCAATTACCAAGATATGATTAATTATGCTATTTTTGCTTTAATTCATCATTCAGAATTAGACAGTTAACCTTAAAACCCCTATCAATATGATATTAAAATTACTGACCCATATTTCAAGAGTACTTGTAGGACTTTTATTTATTTATTCTGGATTTGTAAAATTGGTAGACCCTATAGGTTCTCAATACAAATTTGAAGAATATTTTAGTGCAGATGTTTTAAATTTAGAATTTCTAATTCCAGTTGCATTACCTTTTGCTATTCTTTTAATTGTTTCTGAACTAGTTTTAGGTGTGATGCTTTTAGTTGGCTACAAACCTAAACTTACAGTTTGGAGTTTATTCGGGCTAAATTTAATATTCTTATTCTTAACTTGGTACTCATACACCTACAATAAAGTAACAGATTGTGGTTGTTTTGGAGACGCTGTTAAATTAACACCTAAAGAAACATTTTATAAAAATGTTATTTTTATGATATTCATTATCATTTTAATTTTAGGTATTAAATACATAAAGCCTTTAATTTCTGAAAAAGTATCAACTTTAACTACCTATGCTTCTGCATTTCTTTCCTTAGTAATTGCTTATTATGTATTAACACATTTACCTATTATTGATTTTAGAGCTTACTCAATTGGAACTAATATTGAGCAAGGAATGCAATACCAGGAAAATAGTGATGAAGTACCTCCTATTCATGATTTTGAAATAAGCACTGCAGATGGTGACAAGATGGAAGAAATGCTATCTAAAAATAAAGCCATGCTTATTTTTATGACCACCACTGAAAAAGTTAGTAAAGAAGGATTACAAGAAATTTCAAAAGTAGCTGCTGAAGCTAAAAAGAAAGGATATGAAATTTATATTTTAACTTCTGATATTATGATGGCAGATGTTATTTATGAAGAAAATTACGATACGTTAAACGCATTTAAAAAAGAATACAACCTGCCTTATACCTTTGGTAGTTGTGATGAAAAAGCTATTAAAACAGCAGTTAGAGCTAACCCTGGTGTTTTAACTGTAGAAAAAGGAAACATTGTTGGTAAGTGGAACTGGACAGATGCTAATGATATTGAATTAAAATAAGTTACTTATATATAAATTTTTCTATAATCAGAGGCTTTTAGCCTCTGATTTGTTTTTTAATACCCTATAAAACTCACAACAAAGCGAAAGAAACTCTTAACAAGTAAAGAGAAGCCAGTAACAAGACAAAAGGAACTCGTAACAAGCAAAGAGAAGCCAGTAACAAGACAAAAGGAACTCGTAACAAGCAAAGAGAAACCAGCTACAAGACCAAAGGAACTCGTAACAAGCAAAGAGAAACCAGCTACAAGACCAAAGGAACTCGTAACAAGCAAAGAGAAACCAGCTACAAGACCTAAGGAACTCATAACAAGCAAAGAGAAACCAGCAACAAGACAAAAGGAACTCGTAACAAGCAAAGAGGAAATCTTGTAACAAAACTACTCAATTGCACAAAACACTAAAAACCAAACAAGCATAAAAATCAAGTCCTTAACTTTTTTTCACATCAATAAAATTTGTAAATTCACTCCGCAACCAAATTTTATTAACCATGAAATTTTTAAAGTATTTTTTTCTTTTTTTACTAGCTATCATCCTTTTAGGATTATTGTATGTAAGCACTTACTCTGGTAATTATAACATTACACGAAGTAAAGTAGTAAAAGCACCTATAGCCCATGCTTTTAACACCGTTAATGATTTAAAAACTTGGGAAAAATGGGGTCCTTGGCATGATGAAGACTCAACTATTGTAGTTACTTACGGCGACAAAACTGTTGGTGTTGGAGCTTCTAATAGCTGGACTAGTAAAGATGGCCCTGGAGCCATGAAAACCATAGCTATTGAACCTAATACGTTTATAGATCAAGAAATGTCTTTTAACAACGGAGATCCAAGCGGAATTTATTGGAAGTTTAATGAAGTTGAAGAAGGCACCAAAGTAACTTGGGGCATGAAAGCAGATAAATCTCCATTTATATTTAAAATGTTTGCAGCAATTTCTGGCGGATGGGATAACATGTTAGGTTCAATGCAAGAAAAAGGCTTAGCCAATTTAGATAAAGTAATTACAAGTACAATTCCTGAAGCTCCAAAATGTAGATTAAGTACTATTTATGCTAAAGAATCTTCTAGTTTAACTTTTATAGGATATCCACATAAAATAAAAATAGATCATGATGAAATGACAAGGCTTTTTATGGCAGATTTACCTAAAGCTGGTACTTATGCTATTAAAAGCGGGTTAAAAGAAGGAGATTTTATTCCTGGTTCAGTTTACACAAAGTATGATGAAGCTTCAAAAGAAACAGAATTCTATATCGGGCTTTTATTAAATAAGAGCGTAAAACCCGCTGAAGGAATGGAAACTATCAAGTTACCAAAAGGAAAAGCACTAATGATTTCTAAATTTGGAAACTATGGTGTTGGTGATGAAATGGCACATCAAGCCTTAGCTGATTATATTTCTCAAAACAAATTAGAAATGACCTTTCCTATATGGGAACTATATGTAAATGACCCTACAAAAGTAAAGCCTGAAGATATTCAAACGGATATTTACTACCCTATTAAATAATAAGTAGTAGCAACACTATATAAACCTCACTTTCTCGTGAGGTTTTCTTATTTTCGCAAATAATGAAACAACTTCTCTTGATATTTATAGGTGGTGGTACTGGAAGCGTTTTACGCTATGCTATAAGTAAACTACTAAACAATTCACATCAGAGTTTTCCTTTTGGAACTTTTGCGGCTAACATTTTAGGTAGTTTTTTTATTGGTATTATTTTAGGCCTAGCAACTAAAAACACATCACTAACTACAAATCACACCTTATTACTAGCTACTGGGTTCTGTGGTGGATTTACCACTTTTTCTACCTTTGCTTACGAAAACCATATTTTTTTAAAAACAGGGGATTATACTTCCTTTCTTTTATACTCTCTTTCAAGTTTATTAGTTGGGTTTCTTGCTGTTTTTGGAGGCATTTTTTTAATTAAAACATTTTTATAATTTAATGAGTAATTTTATTAACTACAAAGAAGAAACAAATTATAGCATAATTACAATTAACAATGGAAAAGCAAATGCTATTTCTCATGAAGTAATTGACGAATTAAATGCATATTTAGACAAAGCTGAAAGCTACCAAAAACCAGTAATATTAACTGGACAACCAGGCATTTTTTCAGCTGGTTATGACTTAAAAAGTATGGTAGCCTCACCTGATTCAGCCCTTGAACTAGTTACAAAAGGATCTAAATTATCTTTAAAAATGTTATCTTTTCCAATGCCTATTATTACTGCTTGTAGTGGGCATGCAATTGCTAAAGGAGCTTTTTTACTACTTTCTACTGATTATAGAATTGGTGCTGAAGGAGATTTTAAAATAGGTTTTAACGAAGTAATGATAGGAATGACTATGCACAATGCTGGAATTGAAATTGCCAAGGCTAGATTAGCACCAATTTACCTTGAAAGAAGTATTAATAATGCCGAAATTTACAGCCCTAAAAATGCTATCAATGCTGGTTTTCTAGATAAGATTGTTCCTACTGAACACTTATTACCTACCGCTATTAAAATAGCTGAAATGTTTGGACAACTTAATTTAAAAGCACATGCTGCTACAAAATTAAAACTAAGACAACCTTATTTAAAAGCTATCGCAAATGCGATAGCACAGGATAGTCAGGAAGGATTAACACCTCCTTCTAAATAAAAATTACAAAAAGTAAAAATCCAGCAATGCTGGATTTTTACTTTTTATATGCTTTTACACCAGCCTCAATAGCTATATCTACATAATTATTTTGAGGTGTTATTGGGCATGAATATCGATCACTATAAGCACAATATGGGTTGTATGCCTTGTTAAAGTCTATCTCAATAGTTCCGTTGGCTTTTTCATCAGTAGTTAATACATCTATAAACCTTCCTCCACCGTAAGAAGTCTTCCCGTTTGTTTTATCTAAAAAAGGTAGAAACAAATTATTTTTATACTTATCTGAAGGATTTACATCTTTATAAATATCCAACTTAAATTCTTTTTCATCAATTTCAAAAACAATTTCTCCATACTTCTTATACACAGCTACTCTACTTGTAGTTGTTGGAAAATTAAAAGTAGGTGCATCTGGTGTTTTTATCAATTTAGCTAGTACTTTAAACTTATCATTTACAGAAAAAAACTCCAATCCTTTAAACTTTTTTAATCCTTTTTTAGTCAATGGTGAAGTACTCGCATCTTTAAACTTACTATTCAGTTCTCTTTGAAAGTCAGTTTCTCCAAGTAACTTTCTTTTTCCTTGAGAATTACACGAAGTTATTATCAATAACGTAACAATTAAAAAAAAGGCTCTCATTAATTAATTTTTATAGGTTCAATAGTTGGCGAAGATAATGGAGTTTGATAATGTTGTAATAATTTACTTGATAAATCTTCAAATTGATTTGTTTCAGATAAAACTTTTAACTTATTAGGATCAAAATTTCCTTTTAAATAAAAAGCTGAAGCTTTTGTAACATTAGCATTAAAAATAATAGCTTTTCTAACAATATCCCCATCTTCTACAACAGAAACAATTTTTGTCTTTTCTAATGAATTCACACGTAATATATCCGAAAACCCATTATCAGTCACTAAATTAATTTCATTAACCAAAGTTTGCCTTTTAAAATCTGATAAATCATTAAATGTAATAAACTTAAAGTCTTTAACATTTCCAAAAAAGCCATTTATTTCAGGTGAAATGCTACTTAAAATTGTTCTCATAAAGTTAGGAACTTGAAAAGCGGTTACTCCAATTTCATTCTTATGAGTATTAAAAAACTGTTGAAATGTTTTTTGACTTGAACAACCATTCAATATTGTTATGCAAAAAAGAATCATGAATACACGTTTCATTATTTTTTATATTTATTGTATTATTCATTTTTTTCTTAATTTACTATTTATTTAGCACCTAATTCACAATTATATGAGATATATTTAGTTTATATACAAAAAAAACACTAGATAAAATTTTAAAAATTCAAAAGATTTATTATATTTGATAGAGAAGTACTTTACTAACAGCGTTTAAAAACTAGCTTTTTAGACCTATATAATGAAAATTTATCAGAATATAATATATTTTGATTCTTTTTTAACATAAAAAACCGTAAATAACCCTATATTTGAACCCCATTTTTTATAGTATTTAGCTGCTATAAGAAAATAAACCGTGTATGTAAGACTACAAATATTAAGTCTTTTCAATTTATAATCAACACCAAACCGGAATTGTAAAGATAATTTTAATTAAAAGAAGAAACACTTAAATATGACAGAATTAATTAGTAAAGCTGAGGAGTTTGAAAACAGAAAGTTCAAATTTGTTACTACTAGTGATCGAATATTAGCTTCTAGAGAGGCCAAAGCGTTGATATTAGAAATTAATGAAGTATATAAAGAAACTAAAGATAGTAACTTAATGGACATCATGAAGCGCTTAACAGCAGTTAAGCAACGTATAGACAAAAGATTAAAAGGAAAACCTTTAACTGCTTAAAAGCAATATTTAAAGTAGGTGAACGTTATTCTAAATGAGAGTATATTTTAATAATAGCTCTTATTAATAATATTTATTCTTGATAAGAAATTCTAGGATTATTCCTAGAATTTTTTAGTTTTGCAAATTAGTATCGGGATGTAGCTTAGTCCGGTTAAAGTGCTGGTCTGGGGGACCAGAGATCGAAGGTTCGAATCCTTTCATCCCGACTTTTTATTCATAGAACTACTTACTAGTATCTTATGATAACCCAACATTGATTTTAAGTTAAATAAAGTAGAATAAATTTACACTACTTTTTGTAGAACTACTTTTTGATTACTGATTGACTCTATAAAAGCATTAAGCGGTCTTCTTATAAAGTTTTCAGGCTGTTTTATACCTCTTTTCAATAATTCTTTTTCAATAATCTCTTGAGCGTGATAACCTACTGAACCAATAAAATACAATGGTACTTTTGTTAGTTCTTCTTTATACTGAAGTAATTGCTTATCTATAAATTCACTTACACATAAAGTTATTATTTCTTTGGCATATGGATGCTCTATATTTTCAAATAGAAAACGAGCAAACTTTGCAAGGTATTTATTAGGCATTTTTGAGCTATATAACTTCTTCAATACCTTTTCATCACTCATTTTAAAGCTTTTTTCTAATGAAAACCTTAAGTCATCTGGTAACTTTTTATAATAATAACTCTTTAACACTTCTTTTCCTAAATGATTGCCACTTCCCTCATCCATTAACATATACCCCATTGCTTTCACCCTTTGCTCAATCTTCTCTCCATTAAAAAAACAACAATTAGACCCTGTTCCTAAAATGCAAACTACAGACGGATCTTGAGAAGCAGCAAAAACAGCCAACATTAAATCTTCTTTTACAATAACTGTAGATACATTTTCAAAATTATTACGAAGTATTAATTCTATTTTTTCTTCACTCGCCGAGTTATTACAACCAGCACCAAAAAAATAAATGGTATGTATATATTGTTGGTATTTAAAAAGCTTTGAACAACTGTTGAAAATTTCAACTATATCTTTCTTTTTTAAAACGGAAGGATTTATTCCTTTGGTTCTTTCTCTTGTAATTATATTATTACTAGAATCATCCAGTAAAATCCAATCACATTTTGTAGAGCCACTATCTGCAATTAATATCATAATAAGTATTCTAAGAAACGTCTAATTGTAAATTATAATGTTTTATTTTATCTAATAAGTTATTTACTAAATCTTTCCCTAATTTTAATCCATTAGAATCTTTTACTAATTTCTTATTAGAATGCACTATACTATTTACCATTTTATTGATAACAATTATTGGCAAATGCTTTTCAGAAAGCCTAATAAGATATTTGTTGTCTTCAGCATGTCTTTGTGGAAACAATGAAGGTGATATAATTAAACCATCAATAATATCCTCTGACAACAATTTAGTATAAATCATTTCTTTTTCAGGGCTATTACAAGTTTGATACACCATTATTCTATGTTTTTTCATACTGGTTTCTTCTGTTATACCAACTAAAAGATTAGAAAAAAAGTCATTTTTTAAATCTGGAAGTATGACCCCTATAATATAGTTTTCTCTCTTTTTTAAATTTTTAGCAAAAAAATTAGGTCTATAGTTTAATGACTTTGCTATTTTAGATACCCTTTCTTTAGTTAAAGTGCTAATTTCGTGACTATCATTCAAAGCTTTAGAAACTGTTGATACTGATACTCCTGATTTTAATGCTATTTCTTTTAATGTTACGTTATAATTCATAGGGTTTAATATTAAAGAGTTACACCTTAGTTTGTAAATTATTAAAAGATTAAAAACAGTAATTAGCTATTTTTAAACCTTATGCTTTATTTTTTTTCTTGGTATGCATTTTTACCAAATTCTCCAAAGAGGATAAAATAACTAACTCTGTATCCACCATTGGTTGTTTCAAATACGCTATCAAACTTTTTATTTCCTTCTCCTTTTTACTTGTCATTTTAGCCCCATCTAAAATATCTAGGCAAATTCTAGATAACTTAGATAATCCTTCGTAATGCTTGTTCAATTCTTTTAGATTAGGGTTTGATGGTAGCTTTAAAAAGTCAACATACCCTTGTTTCCATTTTTCAAAATAAACAATCAATTGCTTCTTAACACCCTCATTAGGTTTAACCAAATACTCTCCTACTAATTCATTAAATCCATAGGCATCAATTGCATCAGCAGAACATGCATCCGCAAAAAGCGTAAAAGGTGAATAAGATTTGTATTCAGTACCTCCTTTATTTCGTTCATACATTTTTAAAGGTTCAAAAATATCTGTTAAAATATTTAAAGAACCAATATCATTATGCCTAGCGATATTTCTTAGAATAACATTTTTGTTTCTTATATGAGTTATTCCAAGTTCTTCTAGTTGAGCATTAACATACCTCAAACGTCTTCTCATACTTTTTAAATCTCTAACTTCTTTTTCTGACCAAAATCTTTCTGCTATAGCAGCTGTTCTTGGCCAAATACGAGAGTCTATAGTTAAGGGAGTAACTAGTTCACTCCACATTGTTACTTCACCTCCTAACATTCTATCATTCTCTTCTTTTGTAAGCTTTTCCTCACCAGCTGGATCAGAAAGGTAATGATGGTCTACTGACTTCATTCTATCAATATAGTACCCTTTGGATAATACTGCATTATAACCTTTTTTAACAGCCTCATACATAGTCCCTTTTTCAATTCCTTCATGTTTCCCTCTCCAAGAATGAATAACTGCTGTTTTAGGCATATGATCCGTCATTATTTCATCCCACCCCATTAATTTTTTTCCGTATTTTTTTAAAATCTTTTCTAACCTAACATTAAAATATGTTTGCAAATCATGATTACTAGTTAACCCTTCTTTCTTCTTAAACTTTTGTATCTCATGATTTTCATCCCAATGTTTCCCTTCATTTTCATCACCTCCTATATGGAAATAACTATCAGGGAACAATGGTGTTAATTCTGCAAATAAATTATCTAAAAAAGTATATACTTCATCATTAATGGGATTCAGTGTAGGATGAAAAACTCCTGCAAATCTTTCTATTTTATAATCATAATTATCTTTACTACCAAACTCAGGATATGCTGTGAGAATAGCTGTTGCATGACCAGGAACATCTATTTCTGGCACTACTCTTATTCCTAAGTCATGTGCATAACTTACAACTTCTTTTATTTCATTATGAGTATAATATTGATTATCCGATGCCACTTGATGTAATTTAGGGTACTTTTTAGACTCTACTCTAAACCCTTGATCATCTGAAAGATGCCAATGAAACACATTCATCTTTACCGAAGCCATAGCATCTAAGTTTCTTTTAATCACACTTAATGGTTGGTAATGTCTTGCTACATCAATCATTAATCCTCTCCATCCGAAACGTGGTTCATCCTTAATAAACGCTCCTTTAAAATAAAAACTATCAACATTACTATCCACTAATTGTAATAATGTTTCTAATCCACGTATCACTCCTAAGTCAGTTTTTGCAATTACCTCAACTTGTTTTTTCCCCACTTTTAATTTGTAAGATTCATCCATTACCAAACTTAAATCTCCAACATTATCAAAAGTTACCTTAACAGTAGCATTAGAGCTATTTATTAAAGGAAAACCTTTCTCTACAAAAACCCCTGTTCTATTTACCAGCCTTCTAATAAACTTAGTTGCTACATTATAAACTCTGGGCTCTTTTTTATTTAAAGAAATTGTGAAATTTTCATCTATTCTAACCTCATTACTATCAGCCTTAAACTCTTTAGGCCATGGCATCAAATTATATAAGTTAGATGAAGTATGTTGCCCATAAAATTTTAATCCAAAAAGCACAAAGCTTACTAACAGCAAACTGTTTATTATTTTTTTTAACATATCAAATATTTAAAAGCTTAACAAAGCTTTATTTTTTAAAATCCCCTTAATTTTTGCTATTCCATCATCTACTTAATCAAAAGTGATAACGTTTAAAAGCTTCTATAGCTGCATATTCAGCCATTCCTAATTTTCGATATTTTTCAGCGGTCAACCTATTCCTATCCTCAGCTCTAACCCAAAATTCTCTAGTATCATCCCCTTGAAACATCACTTTATCTTTTTGTGATTGGTGATAGAAAATAGCATGTCTCTTTTTTACCACTTGATCTGGACTCATAGGCACAGCCATTTCTATTTCATAAGGTTGCCATTCAAACCAAGCTCCTCTATACAACCAAACCCAACAATCATTCATATAACTTTCTTTTTTCAACACCTCTAAAGACTCAAAAAGAGCATCTAAACACACTTTATGGGTCCCATGAGGATCTGCCAAGTCTCCAGCAGCATAAATTTGATGCGGTTTTATTTCTGCGATTAAATCACACATAATTTTTATATCTGCATCTGATAAGTTATCCTTTTTTACTTTACCTGTCTCATAGAATGGTAAATTTAAAAAGTGTACATTCTTATCTGGAACTCCTAAATATCTTGTTGCTCCAAATGACTCCGCCTTCCTTATTTCCCCTTTTAACTTTCTAACATCTAATGCATCTATTTCATTTGCCCCTTTCTTCAATATAGAAGAAATAACACTATCTATTTTTTCTGAATTAGGACTTAAGAATTTAGACACCTCAGCAAATCGCATAGCATCATCATCAGACACTGCTATATTCCCAGATGTTTGATATGCTATATGAACTTCATGGCCTTGTTCAACTAATCTATCAAAAGTACCTCCCATAGAAATTACATCATCATCTGGATGCGGACTAAAAATGATAACTCTTTTTTTAGCTGGCTCACTTCTTTCTGGTCTTTTTGAGTCATCTGCATTAGGTTTTCCTCCTGGCCAACCTGTTATGGTTCTTTGTAATGAGTTAAACATTTTAATATTTAACTCGTAAGCACTTCCTTCCTCAACCAACAAACTTGCCATTCCGTACTCATTATAATCCTTATCAGTTAACATTAAGATTGGCTTCCCAACCCTATCACTTAACCAAAAAATTGCTTTTTTCTTTAATTCTTCTGTCCATACACTAGAAGTTACCAACCAAGGAGTTTTTATTCTTGTTAACTCAGAGGAAGCTTCCTCATCTAAAACAAATGTTGTATTCCCATGTTCTTGAAGATAAGTAGCTGGAACTTGTGCACTAATCTCTCCTTCTATAGTTTTTTGAATTACTCCTGCTTTTCCTTCACCCCAAGCTAACAACACTACTCTCTTAGCTTTTTTAATTGTACTAATTCCCATTGTGATAGCTTTTTTAGGAACGTTATCCAATCCTAAAAAGCTAGAAGAAGCATCAGCTCTTGTAATATGATCTAAAGTAATACTCCTTGTGCTAGAATTATAATGAGACCCAGGTTCATTAAAACCTATATGACCAGTTCTTCCAATACCTAAAAGCTGGAAATCTAACCCTCCTGCTTCTTTAATTTTCAACTCATAATCAACACAGTATTGATAAACCTCCTCAGGATTTATTGTTCCATCTGGAATATGAACGTTTTCAGGAAGCACATCAATATGATTAAATAAATGTTCATGCATAAAATGATAATAACTTTGAATATCATCTGGCTGCATTGGCCAGTATTCATCTAAATTAAATGTTATAACATTTGCAAAACTTAAACCTTCCTCTTTATGTAATCTCACCAATTCTTCGTACACTTTGATTGGAGAAGACCCTGTTGCCAACCCTAAAACACATTGTTGATTAACCTCTGCTTTTTGCCTAATAAGTTCTGCTATCTCTGAAGCTACTATTTTTGATGCTTCCAGAGAATTCTTAAACACCACATTATGAATTTTCTCAAAACGAGTTTCTTCAAATTGCCCTGCTGGCTGATATCCTATTTCTTTAGAGCTATACATTATCATATTAAAATTATATTATGAAACTTACTTTAGTAAAAGTATACCACAAGCTTAGTCTTCGCGATTTTTTTCGACAAAGCGTTGTAAAACATCTATTAAAAACAAGCGAGAACAGACTCTCCATTCTCGCTTGCATATAAACAAAGTTTAATAGTAAAGACTCTTTTTAAAAATTACTTCCTCCGGTATCCCACCATAATCTAGTACCTCCAGTATCTGGCCCATTTAAATAACCAACAGCTATTTGAACATTACTTGCATTAGAATCAAGTTCTGCTTGAATAAACGGCAATCTTCTTATTTGTATGTTAGTATCAATCTCTCCTCCACTGTTATTCACCACTACTGGATATACTCTTGGATATCCTGTTCTTCTAAACTCACTCCAAGCTTCTTGACCATTAGGAAACATAGCAATCCATTTTTGTGTAATAATTTGTTCTAATTTTTCTTCGTTTGTTCCTGCATCATTAAAAGCTATTTTTACATCACTTGGATATGTAATATTATTTACTGGGTTTAAAGCATCAACAAAGTCATTAGGAGTATTTGTAGCGTCCATTAAATAAGTACTTAATCCTGAGATTTTATGTTGAACAAAAGAAGCTGTAATACCTGCTTCATAATTTTGCTTAACATCTCCTGCTCCAGACCAACCTCTCAAAGCCGCTTCAGCCTTTAAGAAATAAGTCTCCGAGGCTGTCATCCAAACAATTTCTTCTTTTGAAATTATTTCACCTATTGGTGAATGCCCAACGTATTGCGATTTTGCAGATATTTCAACTCCCATTCTTATTCCTTTATACGCTCCACCTAAAGAAGCATCAGTTGACTTTTGAAAATAAATTCCAATCCTTGGATCATTATAACCTTTTAAAATTGATTCCATTTCCGCACTCATTCTAATATCCCCCCAAGAATTACTGATAGTAAATATTGGGTGTGTAAATCCATCAGTGTGTATAACCATATCTTCCACGTCAAGCAATCCAGCATCACTTGCTAAAGATTTCTCACCTTCTATTTTAGCTAAAACTGGATCTATTTTAGAAATTCTTATTGCTAATCTTAACCTAAGTGAATTAGCAAATTTTCTCCATTTACCTAAATTCCCTTCAAAACCAGACATATCAAAAGGCTTAAACTTATCGTTGTTAGCATCAGCAAAAGACTTCAGTCCATCTATCGCTCCTCCTAATTCACTAAAAAAGGCTTTATAAACTGTTTCTTGGTTATCATATTGACCTGTTGTAGCTACGTCATTAAATTTTGTATACCTTATTGGCCCAAAAACATCAGAAACCCTATGCATAGCTGCTACTTTCACAATATCTGCTAAATAAGAAAATTGCATCCCTCCACCATCAAGTTCTGCTACTGCATCTTTTATATTTTTAATATTTGGCATTACAGTACCTGCATTATACGCATCAAACCAAACAAAACTATTCCATCCCTGAATTAAGTTATAAGTCATATTATTAACATTTCCAGCAAACGGTGTCGGAGGTGTCATATAACCTGAATACACATCTCCATTTAGCCCTTGCTGTAACTGATAATTCCATGCTGGTGTCACATTAATCACATTTAGAAACATAGGTGTAAACCTACCTCCAATGTGAAAAAACCTTTGTGTCAATCCTTTCTCTGTTTGACCATTTGGATTTGTATTTATACTTTCAAAATCACCCGTACAACTGGTTATTACGACCAAAGAAGTGATTAACATGTACATTACTTTTTTCATTGTTCTTAAAAATTTAAGTTAATATTAAGCCCTACACTTCTTGTTGATGGCTGCCCATAAATATCAACCCCTTGCAATCCCAACCCAGTACTAGCGGTAATATTAGGATCAAAAGGAGCTTCTTTGTGAATAAAGAATAAATTATTACCAATTAAAGAAATTCTCATTTTTTTAATAAAGTTATCTTTAAAATCAAAGTTATACCCTAAACTAACTTCTGCCAATCTAATATTTGTTGCATCGTAAACATACTCTCCTAAAATACCTGCTCTTCCACCAACTTGTCCAAAATAATCCTTTGCATCTAATTGGGCACTAGCTCCATTTTTATCTACTACATTTATCATTCCTCCATTAGCATTTCTAGCGTCTGCTGTAGCCTGAGAAACCCCATACTGATCATTTACCGCTTCAGTAACACTTAACACCTCTCCTCCAAACTTACTATCTATTAAAAAATTAAAAGAAATATTACCTAGTGTAAAACTATTATTCCAACCTAGTGTAAAATCTGGCTGAGCACTCCCTACAGTCTCAAAATCGGTTTTTTGTAATGCGCCATCCACAGTCATTGGTACTCCGTTGCTATTTCTTAATAATTTTCTTGCTTGAATACTACCAAATTCCTCTCCTTCTACTAAAGCAAAACGATAACCATTAACCCCTGGAGGTGTTAATATCGCTTCCCCTCCAAGTTCAGGATGCACAGACACCACTTCACTGTTATTAGTTGCCAAGTTTACATTGGTTTCCCAAGTAAAATTATCATTAACGATTGGCTTACCTGTTAAGGTTAACTCTATACCACTATTTTTAATTTCACCCGCATTTACTATATTTTGAACATAACCTTTTGTATTTGGCTCAGCTTGCACATAAAATATCTGGTCTGTTGTCTTTGTATTATAATAGGTAAAATCTAAACCTAATCTATTTCCAAAAAATCGCCATTCTGTACCCACTTCAAATGATTTTTGCCTTTGAGGCTTAAGTACATCACCAACCCTTGGTCCAATCTGCGGATCCGTATAATTAGAAACTCCTAGTCTTATTTCTGCTAAAGGATTTGTAGCATAGACAGGTATATCTGTACCTACCTCAGCATATGAACCTCTTACTTTTGCGAAACTAATTGCATCAGGCATCTCGATCATTTCACTTAAAACTCCAGTTAAACCTACAGATGGATAACTAAATGGCTTAGTTAAAGTAGAAGACCAATCTGTTCTAGTTGTAACATCTAAAAATAACATTTCTTTAAACCCTAAATTTAACGACCCAAAAACAGACTGTAACTCTCTATTTGAAACATTTTGAGCTATATTTTTAGTTGATGCAAAATTCTGAATTGAAAACCAGTTTGGGTGTGTAAGATTAAACAAACCCGAGTCTAAAGAAATCTGATCTCCTAACCTATACTTTGTTAAACTAGTTCCTACTAATATGTTTGCAGTAAAATCATCTGAAATATCTAATTTATAATTTCCTATTAAATCTATATACTGCTGCGTATTTTCAGTTTTTTCTAATATATATCGACCATGATTAGGAACTAGATTAGGATCACTTCCTGCGTACATTTTTTTCTCATAAGTAAAAAACGATTTATCAAAACTACCTCTTGACTGTAATGAAAAGTTATCTGTAAATTGGTATTTTAAACTTAAACCCGCTAAAACTTTTTGAGCAATATCCCCACTTGGATTTCTATGAATTAACCAATATGGATTCTGTTGTATATTCTCATCAAATGAAGTCGCATATTGATCCATCATATTATTCTCTACATTGAAATATTCATACCTTTTATAATTATCAAGGTTAATTCCTACGGGATTCAAATACAACCCCGTAAGTACATTAGCATACAATCCATTCCCTGGTCTATTGTTTATTCTTTGATCTGATAAATTAACATTAGCTGTAACACTTAATTTATCATCAAAAAACTTCATGGTTTCTTTCACATTTACATTATTACGGATCATTCTATTTTCAGGAATTACCCCTTCTGCAATAGTGTTTGCATATGAAAAGAAAGTCTGCGCTTTCTCTGTACCTACTGACAAGGTAATTGCTTGAACTGAAGTATAACCTGTATTAAAAAAGTTTTCTGCATAATCATTACGCAAACCACTTGCTTTTGTTCCCCATGACTTTGGATCAGTTACATTTCCATTCTCTGCTATTGGCTGCCCCACAGATGGCGACTGATATTCTGACTGTAGTTTTGGCAACGACAATACATTATCTATAGTCAAACTAGAGCTAAAATTAACAGACAATCTTCCTTTTTTCCCGCTCTTTGTGGTAATCAAAACCACTCCATTTCCTCCTTGGCTTCCATAAAGAGCTGCAGCAGAAGCTCCTCTTAAGACAGAGATACTCTCAATATCATCAGGGTTAATCATTGACATTGCGTCACCTCCATCTCTATTCCCAGTTTGACCTCCAAAAATATCTGTACCTGGCTCAGAACCATTTGAACCATTTCCTTGATTTAGCATTGGAACTCCATCAATAACATATAAAGGATCATTATTTGTAGTTGATGAATTACCTCTTAATACCACCTTGGCAGCACCTCCCAGCCCTGAAGAACTTCTATTAATAGTTATACCTGCAGATTTACCTGACAAACTATTAATTGGATTTGTTTGTTTAACTTTAGTTAACTCATCTCCTCCTACTTCTTGAGCTGCATAAGTCAATGCTTTTTTCTCCTTTTTTATACCTAATGCAGTCACCACAACCTCTTTAAGTAAATTACCTTCTTCTAAAGCTATGTTTAAAGTTGTTTGATTAAGTATTATTACTGATTTAGGGCTCATACCTACGTACGTAAAAGTCAACGTATCCCCCGTATTTACTTTAATTTCATAATTTCCATCAAAATCAGTTTCTACCCCCTTTGTTGTTCCTTGAATAAGAACACTTACCCCAGGTAGCGGCTCTCCATCCGCTTTAGATGTTACTACTCCTGTTATTGTTTTCTCTTGAGCTATTGTTACTTGAATCAGTAAAAAAGAAAAACAAAATAACAGTAGTGAAATTTTATTTTTTTTCATGAATAAGTTAATTAATTATTTGCTTAAAGTTATATAGCTATAAAAATGTTTAAAAAAAATACATCCAAACAACACTAATAAAACAACAAACAACAACATTTTATACACTAACAGCTTATTTTCAATTTTTTAACAAAAAACATTCTTAAAACATAATTTCAACACTTTTTAAACTATACCTCTCCCTTACGAAACATGCATAAAAATAAAAAAATCGGAAGTAGATAATACTACTTCCGATTTTCAATGATTATTAACTATACTTTCTATATAAATAGTAAACCTACCACCTTAATTAACATCCCACCATAATGATGTAGAATAAGCATCTGGCCCCTGAACACTAACTGCATATTGAACTGCATTTGGATTTTGTGATTTAGTTGCCTGAGAGTAATTAAGACGTTTTCCCATTTTATTATTAACCCCACCTGTTGTATCTGCCCAATCATTGGTGCTTGTAAACGTTTTATCTGGAAAAACATTTAAATCGAATCTTCTCATTACTGACCAAGCCTCATATCCATTTGTATAAGCAGCATACCATCTATTTAACCCTATTTGCTGCATTGCTGTAGCTGGAGTTGCAGACAATTGAGCTGATGTTTCATTTGTAATATAACTATCAACCAAAGCTACATCAGCATTCCAATCCTGACCATTAGCTCTTATAGCATTCTCAAAATGAGCCTGAGCTCCACCTAAATTAGTAGCATATTTAGCTTCTGCTTGTAATAATTCAGCTTCCGCATATGTCATAGTTATAAAAGGGAAGTTTTCATCATTCCAAATACGTTCATTCGGTTTAGAAAAACTCTCAAATGTTCTACTAGCAGCATAAGAAGCTTTAGCAGCCACCTTAGCTCCAGAATAATCATTCCATACACCAGCAGTTCCTCCATCTACAGGAGTTGCAAATCCGAATAACCTAGGATCATTATTTGATTTAAAAGACTCAACCAATGTTTCTGAAACGACCCATGAAGCTGCATTGCCACAGCACCCTTGAAATGTGTGCCAGATATCATAGTAACCATTAAATACAGGATCAGCATTTGAAGGATCTTGAGCTATCTGGAAATTATCTGCTGAACTTGCTATAAATGGATTTTGCAAAGCTTCTGTTATAATTGCTTGATTACCTCCGTTAGCATCTTTACTTCTTAATGCCATTCTCAATAACAATGTATTAGCAGCTGCTAACCATTTTTGTGAATCTCCAGCATAAACCATATCTCCATCTGCAATACCATCAATAACTCCATTACATGATTTCAACGTATTAATAGCGCTTGATAAATCTTGCATAATCATCTTGTACACTTCTTGTTGGCTTTCAAATTTAGGGATACCTCCTAAACCTCCTTCTGTATATGGCACCGCTCCAAAAACATCAGTCATTCTTTGATAGAAAAATCCTTTGATAACTTTCACAACCGCATTACCACAAGTATCCTCTAACCTTCCTCCTGCTGAAGTTAACTTCAACAACTCAGCTAAAGGCGCTGATACTTCAGAAAAAGGCGTATCCCAAGCTGCATCATTCCATGCAGTATTATCATACCTGAATCCAGCTCCGTTTCCAAACCATGTTCCTGAGAAACTAAATGAAAACTGTTCCGCAAATCGAGTTCCAAAAATTAAATTACCTCTCCAAGTATTATAACGTGCTTCTACAAAAGCATGCCTCTGAACTTGGGTTAGTAAAGGAGATATATTATCCAACGTCTCTGATGAAACATTATTAGTATCTGTATTAATTTGTTCAAAATCTGTAGTACACGAATATACACAAAAGCATAGCGCTGTAATACCTACTATTTTCTTTATATATTTAATTACTTTCATTCTTTTTAGATTTAAAATTTAACTGATAAGTTTAAACCATAACTTCTTGTACCAGGTAATGACAAAAGCTCTATACCTTGTGCATTTCTAGTATTAAATCCTGAAACTTCAGGATCAAAGCTTTCCGTTTCTCTATGAAAAAAGAAAAGGTTTCGACCAATTAACTGAATAGAAGCACTTGAAATATTTAACTTACTAAGTAACGTTTTAGGTAAGTTATAACCAATCGCTAGCTCTTTTAACTTAATATAGTCTGCATCAAAAACATAATCTTCTATTATTCTTTCACCAGCAACCGTTTGATAATATTGTTGAGCAGGAACAGCTGTTGTATTTACAGCTCCAGAAGACTCTACAATACTATTTGGTACTACAATTCCATTTTCTCTTCCTTGCAAAGTTCTTGTACTATTACCGTTAACATCTAATATCATGTCTGTCCTAGACAATATTTGCCCACCTACTTTTGAAGAAACTAAAAAACGAAGAGAAAAGTCTTTATATCTAAAATCACTAGTAACTCCACCTAACCAATCAGGGTTAAAATTACCAAATGTTTGCTGTTCATCAGAAGCCAATGGCCTCCCATCATCTCCAACTAAAATTTGACCTTGGTCGTTTCTTTTGTATCCAAAACCAACAATATCTCCATATCTCCCATTATTAGTTGCTAAAATTCGGAAAGGAGTATTCCCTGTAATTGGAGCCAAAGGAATAACATCTGTACTTAAATCTTGTACTGTAGTTCTATTATGAGAATAATTAATCCCTAGATTCCAAGAAACATCCTCTTTCTTAATAATATCATAATTAATTCCCACTTCTATTCCTTTATTTATTAAAGTTCCTTCATTCAGTAAGAACTCTTCATATCCAGACTCAACAGGTGCTGGTAAACGAATTACCTGATCTTCTGTTTGTGTATCATAATAAGAAAAATCAACACCTAACCTATTTTTAATAAACTTACCTTCTAAACCAAACTCTAATGACTTTGTTGTTTGTGGCAATAAATTGGGGTTCGGCTTTACATTCGTTGTAGTTAAAACTCCATTATTTAAATACGTAGGTTCCGTTAAATATCTTGAATGAATAATATATGAACCTATATCTCCATCACTACCTACTTGCGCCCAAGAACCTCTCAATTTCAAATAATTTAAATCCTCAGATCCTATACCAAACATATCAGTAATAACAGCACTTAAAGATACCGATGGGTAGAAAAACGAATTGTTATTTGATGGCAAAACTGATGACCAATCATTTCTTGCTGTAATTTGCGCAAATAAATACCCTCTAAAATCAAGATCTAATGTTGAATATAACGAGTTTACCCTTCTTTCATAAACACCAGTTCCTTGGTCAGAAACATAACTTTCCGTATTTAACACATTATAAATCCCAGGAAGCCTTAACCCGTTTCCTTCACCTCCCTTTACAGTACCTTTGTAATCTAAGCGGTTACCACCACCAGTAACTGTAGCCGTTAAATCTTCATTTAGTTCTCTAGTATAAGTCACTAAAAAATCAATATTCGTTTCTTGATTTGTATAGGTATTATCAGAAACACGCCCTCCAGCTATGGTTGGATGGTTTTGAGGTGCCCATCCTAAAAAACTCTGAGTAGTATAATCACTACCCGCTCTTATAACTGCATTTAAATTATCATTAAATTGATAATTGGCTCTCACATACCCAAACACTCTATTTCTTACATCTTCAGTACCTACAGTATTCACCGAACTAAACGGATTGTTAAATGAACCTGAGCGAGGCACAACCGTAGGGTTAGCTTCCAATTCATTAATATTAACATTACGCGGCATTGAGTATAAAGCATTTACCACGTTATCTGGCCATACAGAAAGAGCCGGTCTATTATTTACTTTTTGATTAATATAATTTGCTTTTAAATCTACCGTTAACTTACCTATATCTAATTTTGAATACGCCGCAAAAGCATTTTTTTGCAATTCATTATTAGGTACAACACCATGAATATCACTTCTTGTATAGGAGATTCTTGAAGTCATTTTTTCACTTCCTCCATCAACATAAAATGAGTTAATCATTGTACTTCCACCTGAGAAGAAATCTTTAACATTATTTGGGTTCGCTTCATATCGCCCATTTTTATCTGTCCACAATAATTGATTAGAACCATCTAGTTTTGGTCCCCAGCTACCAAATGACCTTAAAGAACCATCCGTAGGGATTGCCCCTAAAGAACCTTGCCCATACGTATTTTGAAATTCTGGTAAAAAAGCTACCTCTTCAAAAGTTACTGAAGAATTGAACCCTATAGACATTTTCCCTTTTTTTCCTTTTTTGGTCGTTATCATAATTACACCATTAGAAGCTCTTGCTCCATACAAAGCTGCTGCGTTAGCTCCCTTAAGAACAGAAACACTTTCAATATCATCTGGATTTATATCTGCTACACCATTACCTATGGAGAACCCATTCCCCCATTCATCAACATTACCTGAATTCTCAGTATTATCAATCGGCACCCCATCAACAACATATAAAGCCTGATTACTACCTGTAATAGAGTTATTCCCTCTTATCACCATCCTATTAGCACTCCCCACACCTGCAGAAGCCTGGTTAATTTCAAGCCCCGCAACTCTACCTTGTAAAGAGTTCACAACATTAGGATCCTTTGCCATTTGCAAATCTTCTGCTTTTACATTACTTACAGCATATCCTAATGCTTTCTTTTCTTTCTTTATACCTAATGCAGTTACAACCACCTCATCAAGCAAACTATCTTCTTCTAAAGCAACATTTAATTGTGTTTGATTTTGTACAACGACTGCTTTTTGTTTCATACCTACATAATTAAACACTAAGGTTTTACCTGTAGCTACTTTAATTTGATAATTCCCATCAAAATCAGTCTCAACCCCTTTTGTCGTCCCCTGAACAACAACACTTACTCCTGGCAATGGCTCTCCATCCATCTTGGAGGTTACCACCCCAGTTATCGTTTTCTCTTGCGCCATTGTTACCTGAATAAGCAAGAAAGAAAAACAAAGTAATAGTAGTAAAATTTTATTTTTTTTCATGAATAAGTTAATTAATTGTTTGCTTAAAGTTATGCACTTACAAAACCCTAAAAAAAAAATTATATACCAACAACACAAAATAAACAATGAATAGCTTTTATTTATAGACCACCATCAATTAACATTTATTTAGCATTTGGAACAATTAAAAAAACGTTATAAATTACGAACCAAACAGTCCTTTTATTAGCATTTTGAGTAAAAAAAAATATTCCAATAGAACTATAAAAAAAGAATACCATATTATTTTTTGGGTAGGGTATTTTATTTTTAACGTTATTAGATGGGGAAGTTACTTTGACGATTATTGGTATTCATTTAAATCCAATTTAGTTGAGTTTCCTTTACATATGATACTAGCATACACTAACGTATACTATTTTATACCTAAATTTCTAATTCAAAAAAAGTACAAAAGATACATTTCCCTTCTTGTTATATCTTTGTGCATTCTATACATTATTAGAACAGGGCTTAATTATTTTTTAGTCACTAAAAACATATGGCCAGAAGCTGAAGGAATCCAAGAAGCTTTTACCTTTAATCATATTGTTGCCGTAACCTTAGGAGAACTTTATGTTTTAGCATTGGTTACAGCTATAAAGCTCACTGTTGACTGGACCAACCAAAGAATGCGAATTGACAATCTTAAAAAAGAGCATTTAAAAAGTGAGTTAAACTTCCTAAAAACTCAAATTCAACCTCATTTTTTCTTCAACACTCTAAACAACCTCTACTCTTTAGCTTTAGAAAAATCAAACAAAGCTCCTTCAGTTGTCTTAAAACTCTCTGACATCATGCAATATGTATTGTATGAAATAAAAGACACCAAAGTACCTCTTTTAAAAGAAATAGATTATATTCAAAACTATCTTGATCTTGAACTACTAAGATGTAATAAAGACTCTGAAATAGATGTTAATATTATAGGAGATATAAACAATGTAAAAATACCCCCACTTATTTTTTTATCTTATATTGAAAATTGTTTTAAACACGGTAATAAGGCTAGTACCGATTTTTATATTTACATTAGTTTCGAGAAAACCGAAAGCAATACTTTAATTTTCACCTTAAAGAATACTTTTGATTTTTTAGAAACACCAAAAACAAAAAGCGGAATTGGTAACGCCAACACCAAAAGACGATTAGATTTGATTTTTAAAGACAATTACCTATTAGATCTTAGTCACAACAACAATTTATATACTATAAAACTAGAAATCCCTATAAACTAAAACTGAACAACGTGAAGATAAACTGTGTTATAATAGACGATGAGCCTTTAGCAATTAATGTTATTAAAAAACACTTGGAAGAATTTCAAAATGTAACTATTGTAGATACATTTAACAACCCATTAGAAGCAATAGAAACTCTAGAAAAAGAAAAAGTAGACGTTTTATTCCTAGACATTAATATGCCTAAAATGAATGGATTAGAATTCCTTAAAAATATATCTATTAAACCATATGTTATTATTACAACAGCTTATAGGGAATTTGCTGCAGATAGTTATGAATTAGATGTATTGGACTACCTTGTAAAACCAATTCCTTTTCCTAGGTTTTTAAAATCTATTAACAAATTAACACAACAAATACATCTTAACCACAATATCAAGGAGGCTCCATTAGGAAATGAAGATTCATATATTTTTCTAAAAGTAGATAAAAAATTAGTAAAAGTTCTATACGACAACATACTATACATTGAAAGCTTAAAAGATTACATCAAAGTATCTACAACTACTGGTAATTATATTGTTCACAAATCATTAACTAGTATAACAGAAGAATTACCCAGTAATAACTTTTTACGAATACACAGGTCTTACACAATTGCTATTAACAAAGTAGCTTCCATTGAAGGCAACTCTATAGAGATTAACAGCAAAAGAATCCCAATTGGTCGCAAGTATATTAACAACACTAAACAAGTTATTTTAAAAAACACCAACGCCTAATTAAAGAAAATTAAATTGATCTTAGTTTTAGATTTGTTTAACCTTCTTTTTTTTTTGTTTAGCTAGAAATATATGTTACTAGTAGAAAATTGTTCTTTCTTTCACTTTTAAATATTTATATTGGGCTACAGCTTTATTTTTAGTTCAAGCTCACCTTACAAAATCTACTATCATTAAAAATTCTTAAAATAGAACTATGTCTCAAACAAACAAAACAACATCTGACAATACCATGATTGTCCCGATAATAATAATTGCTGGATTATTTTTCATTTTTGGGTTTGTCACTTGGATTAATGGAGCACTTATTCCTTTTATGAAAACCATAAATGAACTTACCGATGCACAATCATATTTAGTTGCATCAGCATCATATATATCATTTGTTGTCATGGCACTACCGTCATCATACGTTATAAATAAAATAGGTTATAAAAAAGGAATGTCACTAGGCCTTGTTATAATGGCTATCGGTGCTCTAATATTTATTCCCGCTGCAAACGCAAGAACCTACTGGATATTTTTACTAGGTATTTTTGTGCAAGGTATGGGAATGACTTTACTTCAAACAGCATCCAATCCATACATCACTATTTTAGGTCCTATAGAAAGTGCCGCTAAAAGAATTGCAATTATGGGTATTGCGAATAAAGTTGCTGGGGCACTAGGTTCTTTAATATTTGGAGCCCTATTATTATCAGGAATTGACCAAATAAAAGAGAAGCTAAGTACTGTTTCAGAAGCAGAAAAAGATCAACTCCTAAACTCTATGGCTGATAGTGTAATTACACCATATATTATAATGGCTTTAGTATTATTTATATTAGGTGTTTTAATTAGAAAAGCTCCACTACCACATGTAGAAGCAGAAGCCAATGAAGAAAACATTAACAGCAATAATTCAAAAACTAGTATTTTTCAATTTCCTCATTTATGGCTAGGTGTCGCTACTTTATTTGTATACGTTGGTGCAGAAGTAATTGCTGGAGACACTATTATAGCCTATGGAATATCTTTAGGAATCCCTGGCGCTGACGCTAAATTTTTCACAACATTCACTTTGGCTGCTATGGTATTAACATACGCTTTAGGTGTTATTCTAATACCAAAATATATCAGTCAAGCCTTAGCATTAAGAGTAAGTGCCATTTTAGGAATACTTTTTACTGCATGTATAATCTTTACTTCTGGTTTTACATCTGTTTTATTTGTTGCAGCTTTAGGAATTGCCAATGCATTAGTTTGGCCAGCTGTATGGCCTTTAACTCTTAAGGGGCTTGGGAAATTCACTAAAACAGCTTCCGCTTTATTAATTATGGCTATTGCCGGAGGCGCAATTATCCCTCCTTTATATGGTCAGTTTGTAGATAGTAAAAAAGCATCATTAATGACTCAAGGAATTAACGAAGCTTCAGCTTTGGCTGAAGCATCTACTTTCAGTTATTGGATTTTATTCCCTTGTTATATTTTAATTTTATACTATGCCATTGCTGGTCACAAACTAGGATTACGCGACAACTAACCCCGTAACAAAATGACCACCAACAATAGAATACAATCGGTTGATGCATTAAGAGGCATAACTATAATAGCCATGATTCTAGTAAATAATCCTGGAAGCTGGAATCATGTTTACTCTCCTCTGCTTCATGCTGAGTGGCATGGCTTAACACCTACCGATTTAATTTTTCCTTTTTTTCTTTTTATTGTTGGTATTTCTATTTCTTTGGCCTATAACAACAAGCCTCTCAATAAAAAAAACTTCAAAAAACTATTGATTAGAAGCTTAAAACTAATTGCTCTAGGATTGTTTATAAATATTTATACACCTGTTTTTCCTTTTACAGAAAATATCCAAACTTTTAGAATCCCAGGTGTTTTACAACGTATTGGTATCGTATTTTTCATCTCTTCTATTATTTTTTTTAAATTTAAGACTAAGATGATAATTCAATTAATAATTGCATTTTTAATTTCTTATTTTATTCTTTTAAAATTTATTCCATTACCTAATAATATAAATCCTTCATTAGAAAACAATTTGAACAACTGGGTAAATTATGTAGATTTTAAAGTACTTGGAAATCATTTATGGAAAAAAGCATTTGACCCTGAAGGCATTTTAAGCACCATCCCTGCAGTTACAACCTGTTTACTTGGAATACTAGCAGGCAAAATAATAAACAAAACAACTGAACATAAAAAAGAACACCTTTTACTCTCTTATGCTGTATATTTATTAGGCTCAGGTTATTTATGGAGTTTGTGGTTTCCAATAAATAAAAATATATGGTCTAGCAGTTTTGTACTAGTTACCGCAGGATGGGCAACCATAACATTAGCTTTATTCTATTATTTATACGATATTCAAACTAGAAACACCCCTAAAATACTCACATATGTAAGTAAAAATGCAATTATCATTTACTTCCTGTCTATGATAGTAGCTAAAACTTTTTATCTACTAAAAGTATCAAAAACCCAAAACTTACACACTTGGCTATTTGATAATTTATTTTACAATATTCTAAATAACCCAAAACTAGCTTCCTTAATATATGCCATAGTTGTTGTTATTTTCTATCTGTTTTTAGGACAGTATTTATTTAAAAAGAAAATTTTCTTTAAAGTTTAATTCATGCCATGATAATTGAAAAAAACATTATTCAAACTAATAAAACGTTAAGCAAGCTAACCTATAAAAATTCATACCATCAAATTAGCTTTTCCAATATTACAACTATCAATCATTTTGAAGTATTTAATAATTGGTTAAGTGGCGAATTCGATTTACACTTACAAGAACAAAAGCAAAATCACTTAACAATATACTTCCCAAACGGACATATATTAGTTACTATAGAAAAAGAAAATAGGATTATTATTACCGTAAAAAACAAAAACAGCAATCAATGTCTGCAGATGATGCAGAAAATAATTGACTTTTATAATTTCTACACTTGCACACACTCTATAAAACACTGATAAAAAGACACTAAAAAAACAAGATCAAAAAAAAACAAAAAAAAGTTTTTTCAGTTTCAAAAAACATTATATATTTGCCACGCTTTTAAGGCAAACGCCGATATAGCTCAGCTGGCTAGAGCAGCTGATTTGTAATCAGCAGGTCGTGGGTTCGAGTCCCTCTATCGGCTCAAAACAAAAAGTGCTAACAAATTTGTTAGCACTTTTTTTATGCACTATTTTTTCTAAATTTGTTAACCGAATTACCTTATTAATTACATGAAAAATATTTTTGTTATCGGTATTGCTGGAGGAACTGGAAGCGGAAAGACCACAGTAGTAAACCAAATCATCAACGAACTTCCACCTGATGAAGTCTGTGTTATCTCTCAGGATTCCTACTATAAAGAAACCGATAACCTCACTTATGAAGAAAGAACAAGAATAAACTTTGACCACCCAAGAGCTATTGATTTTGATCTTTTAGTTGAACACCTTAGAAAACTTAAAAGCAACGAAATAATAGAACAACCTATCTATTCTTTTGTCGCCCACAACCGTACTAAAGACACTATTAAAACACACCCTAGAAAAGTTATTATTGTTGAAGGAATACTTATTTTTAACAGTAAAGAATTACGAGATCTTTGTGACATAAAAGTTTTTGTACATGCCGATGCCGACGAAAGATTAATAAGAAGAGTAAGAAGAGACATCAAAGAAAGAGGAAGAGATGTTGAAGAAGTCTTAACAAGATACCAAGACACTTTAAAACCAATGCATCAGCAATTTATTGAACCCACCAAAAATTATGCTGACATCATTATACCTAACGACCGTAGAAATACAGTTGCTATTGATATTGTAAGAACTGTAATTAACGACCGCTTATAACCATGAAATTGCCCTCTTTAAAAAACAAATCTTTTAAAATAATTGGCAACATATATGTTGCTATATTAACAGTATTTGTTATATGGATGCTTTTTTTTGACGAAAATTCGTACCTTACTCACAGAGAATTTAACCATGATATTAAAGAACTTGAAACATGGATTGAATTCCACAAACAAAAAATAGCTAAAGACAAAGAAACTATAGAAAAATTAAAGGACTCTTTAGAATTAGAAAGGTACGCCAGAGAAAAATATCTAATGAAAAAAGAGAATGAAGATATTTACATTATTGAATTTGACACTATAAAAAAATAATGAGCGATTATTTGTTTCAAGAATTTCAAGAAATAACACCTCAAGCTTGGAAAAACAAAATTCAAGTTGACTTAAAAGGTGCCGACTACAATGACACACTACTATGGAAAACAAATGAAGGTATAACAATAAAACCTTTTTACACTAAAGAAGATAGAACTCACCAGCAAATAAACCTTCCTAAAAAAGGATTCAATATTTGCCAAACAATATTAGTAGAAAGTGAAGAGGAAGCAAACTCAATTGCTTTAAATTCTCTAAAAAGAGGTGCCAGCTGTATTGAATTTGTAATAAACCAAACCATCAACTACAAAATTCTTTTAAAAAACATTGACATTAAAAACACCTTTTTATTTTTTAAAATCAATTTTTTATCAGCAGAATATATTACAGAATTAGCAACCTATACTAATTCGAAAAACACTTATTTCAATATTGATATTATTGGAAATTTAGCTCGTACAGGTAACTGGTATAAAAACATAAAATCTGACCACGATACATTAACTAAAATAACCAAGAACACAAACAACACCATAGCTGTTAATGCCTCAATCTATCAAAATGCAGGAGCAAACATAATTCAACAATTAGCCTATGCGTTAGCACACGCTAATGAATATCTTAATTATTTTGGAGGTAACATTTCCAATAAAATACATTTTAACTTTAGTCAAGGCAGCAATTATTTTTTTGAAATTGCTAAACTCAGAGCCTATAGAGTATTATGGTCTTCTTTATTAAAAGAGTATGGAATTAGCAATAAAACCACACACATCTTTACACAACCTACTTTACGCAATAAAACATTGTATGACTACAATGTTAATATGTTACGTACCACATCTGAAAGCATGAGTGCAATATTAGGAGGCGCTGATACCATAGCTAATGTAGCATATGATAAAATTTTCCATAAAACTAATGAATTTGGAGAACGTATATCAAGAAATCAGCTTTTAATACTTCAACAAGAAAGTGAACTTTCAGAAGCACAAAATATCGCTAATGGAGCTTATTACATAGAATCCCTAACACAACAATTAGCTCAACAAGCACTTGAAGTATTTAAACAAATTGAAAAAGGAGGAGGATTCCTTAAACAACTAAAAGAAGGAACTATCCAGAGAAAAATAAAAGAATCCGCAGAAAAAGAACAAACGCAATTTAACAACGGGACATTAGTGTTACTAGGTAGTAATAAAATTCAAAACGAAAACGACAAAATGAAAAACGAATTACAAGTTAATTCATTCATGAATATTCGTAATGAAAAAACCTTAATACAACCAATCATTCAAAAAAGATTAGCTGAAAAGCTTGAACAAGAACGTTTAAAAAATGAATAGAAAAGACATCTCAAACATAAGCTTAGTTCAAGAAAAACAATCTAAACCCGCAACTTTTCAACATGAAAATTTTGCTGCCGGTATAGCTCCAAACTTAAGAGGCCCTTATTCTACCATGTACGTTAGGAGACCTTGGACTATAAGACAATATGCTGGTTTTTCTACTGCAGAAGAAAGCAATGCTTTTTATCGAAGAAATTTAGCAGCAGGCCAAAAAGGACTTTCTGTAGCTTTTGACCTAGCCACCCACAGAGGTTATGACTCCGACCATGAAAGAGTTCAAGGTGATGTTGGAAAAGCAGGTGTTGCCATTGATTCTGTAGAAGACATGAAAGTCTTATTTAACCAAATTCCTCTTGATAGAATGTCTGTTTCTATGACCATGAATGGTGCTGTATTACCTATACTCGCTTTTTATATTGTAGCAGCTGAAGAACAAGGTGTAGCTCCTGAGCTATTATCAGGAACTATTCAAAATGATATTTTAAAGGAATTTATGGTTCGTAACACCTACATATACCCTCCTACTCCTTCAATGAAAATAATTGCTGATATTTTTAAATACACTAGCAAAAACATGCCTAAATTTAATTCAATTTCTATTTCCGGTTACCACATGCAAGAAGCTGGAGCTACCCCTGAAATTGAATTAGCTTATACGCTTGCTGATGGTCTTGAATATATACGAAAAGGAATTGAAGCTGGAATGGATATCGATACATTTGCACCACGTTTATCTTTTTTCTGGGCTATAGGTATGAATCATTTTATGGAAATTGCCAAAATGAGAGCAGGAAGAATGTTATGGGCAAAAATTGTAAAGCAATTTAACCCACAAAACCCAAAATCTCTTGCCTTACGTACACATTGCCAAACAAGCGGATGGAGTTTAACAGAACAAGACCCCTTTAATAATGTAGCTAGAACTACTATTGAAGCCATGGCTGCTGCTTTCGGAGGCACCCAAAGTTTACACACAAACGCTTTAGATGAGGCTATTGCCTTACCCACAGATTTTTCTGCCAGAATAGCCCGTAATACTCAAATATACCTACAACAAGAAACACACATTACTAAAACTGTTGACCCATGGGCAGGAAGTTATCACGTTGAAAAACTAACCGAAGAAATTGCCAATAAAGCATGGAAACTAATTCAAGAAGTTGAAGAATTAGGAGGAATGACAAAAGCCATTGAAAAAGGAATTCCTAAAATGCGTATTGAAGAAGCCGCAGCAAAAAAACAAGCAAAAATAGACAGTGGTCAAGATGTTATTGTAGGCGTAAATAAATATCAATTAGAAAAAGAAGATCCGCTTCATATTTTAGAAGTAGACAACGAAGCTGTTAGACAATCTCAAATAGAACGTCTTAACAACCTAAGAAACAAAAGAAATAAACAAGCAGTTGATGATTCTCTAAACAAACTAACTGAATGTGCCAAAACAGGTAACGGAAACCTATTAGACCTAGCCGTTAACGCCGCAAGAGATAGAGCCTCTTTAGGCGAAATTTCCGACGCTTTAGAAACTGTTTTTGGCCGTCATAAAGCAGTACATAAAACCATATCTGGCGTGTATAGTAAAGAAATAAAAGATGATGCTTTATTTAAAAAAGCAACCGAATTAGCTGATAAATTTGCAGAACTTGAAGGACGTAGACCAAGGATTATGATTGCCAAGCTAGGTCAAGACGGACATGACAGAGGTGCTAAAGTAGTAGCTACTGGTTATGCCGACTTAGGTTTTGATGTAGATATTGGCCCGTTATTTCAAACCCCTCAAGAAGCTACTAAACAAGCCGTAGAAAACGATGTTCACATTTTAGGAATATCTTCATTGGCTGCTGGTCACAAAACATTAGTTCCGCAAGTAATTGCTGAATTACAAAAATATGACAGAGAAGACATCATGGTAATTGTTGGTGGTGTAATCCCAGCACAAGATTATCAGTTTTTATTTGAATCTGGAGCCGTAGGCGTATTTGGCCCTGGTACCAAAATAGCACAAGCTGCTATTGACATGTTAACCATATTAATTGAAAGCACTGAAGAAGAATAAATTATGAAAATAAATTTTATTGATAGAACCACAGGAACAGTTTACACTGAAACACCACCAGGCGAAGGTTTTTTAAAGTTACTATATAACAATCCATTTGGTAAAACTGCCTTGCTACCTATTGTTAAACGTAAATTTTTATCCTCTTGGTACGGAAAACTAATGGACAAGCCTAGCTCTATCAATAAAATTGAAGGCTTTGTAAAAGATTTAAACATTAATATGGATGAAGCAGAACTTTCAATAGAAGACTATATATCTTTCAATGATTTTTTCTATAGAAAACTTAAAACTAACGCTCGTCCAATAGCTAATGGTATTGTTTCTCCTGGAGACGGAAAACTTCTTGCTTTTGAAAACATTAGTGACATTAGCAACTTCTTTGTAAAAGGAAGAGAATTTACTCTTGACGAATTTTTAGGCAACAAAGAACTTGCTATTCAATATAAAAACTCCTCATTAATTATTTTAAGACTTGCCCCTAACGATTACCATAGATATCATTTTCCTTACCAGGGCACACCTACTCCAATGACTAAAATAAAGGGGGATTACTTATCTGTTTCTCCATATGCACTAGCATCAAATTTCACCAAGGTTTTTTGCGAAAACAAACGCGAATACTGTATTCTAAAAACAGAAGATAAAGGCGATATACTTATTGCACCAGTAGGAGCTACTATGGTTGGTAGTATTATTGAAACATACAAAGCCAATACTCCTATTAAAAAAGGTGACGAAATGGGATACTTCGCTTTTGGAGGCTCTACAATTGTTCTTCTACTAGATAAAGATAAAATACAAATTGACTCAGATTTAATTACCAACACCAAAAACAAAATAGAAACTTTTGTGAAAATGGGGGAAAAAATAGGCAACTAAACCTTCTTACTCCAATCCTTTCTCTACACTTAAACTATATATTTTTTATGAGAAATGTTTCGTTATTATTTGTACTCGAAAAATTTCTCTCAAAAAATTATGTACAGTAACTGTACACGAAAATATTCTGAGAAAAAATGTGTGCAACATTGTACAATAAAAAGGCTTGTACAAATACACTTATGTTAAAATTGATTCAAATCATAATGCCATTCAAGCATTAATACGTAAATTTGCCCAGTTTTATACCTACGTACCAGATGAAGAAAATCTTAAATATTCTTTACTCTACTCGTTTAATGGCTATTTTATTTTTTGTATTCGCCATAGCCATGGGAGTAGCTACTTTTATTGAAAATGATTATGGAACTCAAACTTCTAAGGCTTTAGTTTATAACACTTGGTGGTTTGAGCTAATTCTACTATTTTTTGTTATTAACTTTTTGGGTAATATTTTTAGATACCGTCTTTATAAAAAAGAAAAATGGACTGTTTTACTTTTCCATGTTGCTTTTCTTTTTATTTTAATTGGTGCTGGTATTACTAGATATATTAGCTATGAAGGTATTATGATTTTAGATGAAGGTGAAACCTCTAATACCTTTTTATCTGATACCAATTACTTAAATGTTGTAATAGACAATAATGAATTTCAGAAAACCACAGCTAATAAACTATTACTTTCTGCTTGGGGCAAAAACTCAGCTAATTTTACTGAAACTTTCCAACCGAATAACAAAAGTGAAAAACACGAAATTCATTTCAATTTAGTGGATTATATTCCTTGGTCAGAAAAAAAATTAGTTATTGATGAAAACGGTATAGAGCATTTATTTTTAGTGGAAAGCTCTAGTGGAAGCAGGCACGAACATTATATTAAAAGAGGTAGTATTCAAAACATTCATAATATTTTAGTTGGTTTTGATGCTCCTAACAACAATGCTTCCATTAATTTCTTTTATGAGAACGGCAGTTTAAAATTACTTTCTAAAAACAATGGTGATTGGCTTAGAATGGCTGATCAGAAAAAAGGACTTGTTGTTAAAGATAGTGCACAGCATTTTCAATTTTTAACCCTACATAATATTAATGGTCTTCAGTTTGTTATTCCTAAATCACCTGAAAAAGGAACTATTAAAACAGTAAGCGGGAAAAAGGATCCTAAAAAATTTGACACCGTAATTTTTGATATCACAATCAATGGAGAAACTAAACGTCAAGAATTTTTAGGAGGTCAATTTAATGTAAACGACCAAAAGCAATTTAGTATTGGAGGTTTAAATTTTAGAGCATGGTATGGAGCAAAACAGCTTCAGACACCTTTTAAGGTTAAGTTAAACGATTTTCAATTAGAAAAATATCCTGGTTCAGAAAGTGCTGCTTCTTATGCTAGTGAAGTTACTGTAATTGACTCTGAAGAAACTTTTGATTTTAGAATATTTATGAATCATATTTTAGATTATAGAGGCTACAAACTCTTTCAATCTAGCTATAAAATAGAAGAAGGAAGAGAACAAACACATTTATCTGTTAATCATGATTTTTGGGGTACTTGGGTTTCCTATTTTGGATATTCTTTACTGTTTTTTGGTTTAATAGCCAATTTATTCGCAAAAAACACTCGTTTTGATGATTTAAAAAATGCATTAGTCAAAATTCGTTCTAAAAAAGCCAAACTAACAACTATAGCTTTATTTACAGCATTAACAAGTTTTAGTCAGCACAATACGCAACACAAAGCAAAAGAGATTACTGAAGTACAAATAGATTCTATTTTTAAAGCAAATATTGTTAATAAAGAACATGCTGAATTATTTAGTACACTTGTTATTCAAGACGCAGGTGGAAGAATGAAACCTGCACACACATTTGCTTCTGAATTGGTAAGAAAAGTAGCTCATGGTGATACTTTTAGAGGCATGGAACCTAGCCAAATACTTTTATCCATTACTGAAAGCCCTATGTTTTGGTTAAATGTTCCTTTTATTTATTTAGAAAAAGGAAATACTCAAATTAGAGAAGTATTAGACCTTCCTCAGGAAACTAAATATGCTCGTTTTATTGATTTCTATAAAGCTGATGGTACCTCTAAAATAGGTCACTTAGTAATTGATGCTCAAAAGAAAAAAATTCAAAATAAATTTGAAACTGATATCATTAAGATTGAACGTAGGGTTTGGTTATTATCACAAGCATTAGGTGGTGGTCTTTTAAGAATATTTCCTATTCCAAAAGACGAGAACAACAAATGGGTTTCACAACCTGAAACATCTCAAGCAAATTTTAAAGGTACAGACTCTGTATTTGTTCGTCAATCATTACCTGTATATTTACAATTGTTACAAGCTTCAAAAAAATCAGGAGATTATACAGAAACTAATAAAGTATTGAATGGCATCAAAAAGTTTCAACAAAAATTTGGAGCTGAAGTAATCCCTTCAAAAGATAAAATTAACATAGAAATAGCTTACAACAAAACAAATATTTTTGTAAAGCTATCTAAATACTATGGTTATGTTAGTTTACTTCTTATATTTTTCGTCTTTCTAGGAATTTTCAACAATAAACCATGGATTCATAAAATTGTAAAAGTTTTAATTGGAGCTGTAATCATACTGTTTATTTTTCATGTTTTAGGTTTAACTGCTAGATGGTATATTAGTGGGAATGCTCCATGGAGTAACGCTTATGAATCTATTATTTTTGTAGGATTTGCCACCATGTTATTTGGATTATTATTAGGAAAAAACTCTCCCTTAACTATTGCTGCTACCACATTTTTAGTTTCAGTAATCTTAATGTTTGCACATCAAAATTGGTTAGACCCTGAGATAGCAAATCTAGTTCCCGTGTTAAACTCTTGGTGGTTATATGTACATGTTTCTATTATTGTTTCTGGTTATGGTCCATTTGCCATGGGAATGATACTAGGAATTTTTACATTATTCTTAATGATATTTACCACAAAAAAGAATAAAAAGAAAATGGAGTTGCATATAAAAGAATTAACTATTATTAATGAAATGGCTTTAACTGTTGGTTTAGTCATGTTTACTGTCGGAAACTTTTTAGGTGGTATGTGGGCTAATGAAAGTTGGGGACGTTATTGGGGTTGGGATCCTAAAGAGACTTGGGCTTTAATTTCGATTATGGTTTATGCATTTGTTTTACATATGCGTTTAATTCCAGGCTTAAGAGGTAAATATACTTTTAACCTTTGGTCAATTATAGCTTTTGCCTCTGTTATGATGACTTATTTTGGTGTTAACTTTTACTTGTCAGGTCTACACTCTTATGCAAGTGGAGATAAAGTAATTACTCCTACTTCTGTATACTACTCTATTGCTTTTGTTGCTACTATTGGAACTTTAGCTTGGTTTAAAAATCAAAAATATTATAAGAAGTAAAAACATTTTCATAAAAGATGTACTTTTGCTCAACATTTTAAAAAGAACAACACGCAATCATGTTTAATAAAAATATAAAATTAGTTTTAGCAGGTTTAATTACTTTATGGTCTATTTATGAGTTTACTCAAGGACACATAATGAATGGTATTTCAATACTTTTACTTGCTGGTATTTTTGTTTTATTCTACTTTAAAAACGAATTTATATTACTGGCTTTTTTACAGCTTCGTAAACAAAACTTTGACGGTGCTAGAAAATGGCTAGGATATATAAAAAACCCTTCAGCAGCTTTAATTCAAAAGCAAGAAGGATACTACAACTATTTACATGGTATTATGTTATCTCAAACAAATATGACTCAGGCTGAGAAATTCTTAAAAAAAGCTGTTAAATTAGGCTTAGCTATGGATCATGATTTAGCTATGGCAAAGCTACAGCTAGCTGGTATTGCTATGACCAAAAGACGCAAAAGAGAGGCTACTGCTTTAATGGCTGAGGCTAAAAAATTAGACAAACATGGAATGCTTAAAGAGCAAATGCAAATGATGAAACAACAGATGAAAAAAATCTAGCTTTTTATCATTTTATTCATTCCATAATAAATTTGTACATTTACAGTATTACCAAATATTAAATGGTTAAAAATTTATTTTTAAAGATTATAGACAGATACGCCTCAAGGTGGGTTGTGTTGGTTATAGATGTAGTATTAGTTTGTATTTCTTTTATACTTGCTTATTCCGTTCGCTTTAATGCAAGCTTAAATTTTGATATTGAAAAACTTTACACTCAAGTTCCTTTTATAGCTTTTGTTGCTATAATTAGCTTCCTCCTTGTAGGATCATACCGTGGAATTATTAGACATACTGGTACAAGAGATGCTTTTAATGTTTTTGTAGGCGTCACCTTGCTCTCTATGATTAATATTAGTGTTGTTTTATTTAATAGCACTTTTAAAATTTTCCCTCAATTTACTATACCTAGATCAATTGTTATCATTCATTACTTAATTACGGTATTGGTATTGATTATCAGTAGATATGTTTTTAAAGCTTTTTATGAAATAATTTCTTCTGAGTTAGATGATATTATAAATGTTTTAATCTATGGAGCTGGTGATTCTGGTTTAATGACATACGGTGCATTAAATAGAGACACTAAAAATAATTATCAAGTTGTTGGTTTTTTAGATGATGACCCAAAAAAACTAGGAAAAAAAATTAACCGTATAAAGATTTATACCGGAAAAAACATAAATGAAGAGTTTGTTAAACGTAAAGAAATAGATGAAATAATTATTTCTATTCAAAATATTAAATCTGAAAAGCTTCTTTATTTAACAGACAAGCTTTTAAAACTAGGGGTTAAAGTAAAAATAGTACCTCCTTTATCTAAATGGATTGATGGTGACCTAGAAGCAAACCAAATTAAGCAAGTAAAAATTGAAGATTTATTAAACAGGAAACCTATATCTATAGACAACCCAATAGTAAAAAGGGATGTTAATAATAAAGTTATACTAGTTACAGGAGCTGCTGGCTCAATTGGTTCAGAAATTTCTAGACAATTAAGTAACTACAATTACAAACATTTAGTTTTAATTGATCAAGCTGAATCTGATCTTTATGATTTACAGCAAGAGCTAGTTCAAAAAGGAAGAAAAAACTTTACAGCTATTGTTGCAGATGTTAGAGATAGAATTAGAATGGCTGATATTTTTGATATATACCAACCAAATAAAGTTTTTCATGCCGCTGCATACAAACATGTCCCTTTAATGGAAATGAGTCCTTATGAAGCAGTAAAAATTAATATTGGCGGAACTAAAAATATTGCTGACTTGTCTATTGAACACCAAATTGAACGTTTTGTAATGGTTTCTACAGACAAAGCTGTGAACCCTACTAATGTAATGGGAGCTACAAAACGTGTTGCTGAAATGTACATAA